>JAEZLG010000029.1 GCA_023435855.1 Bacillota bacterium
AAAACGCGCACCGAGCAGGAGCAGCAGATCGTGATTGCGGAATCGGAGGCACGGCGTCAGGTAATTGCTGCCAACGCGCAAGCCGAAAGTTCACTCATCGCTGCCGAGGTACAAGCCAAACGCATTGTGATGGAGGCGGAGGCGCAGGCGGAGGCGAATCAAAAGCTTGCCGCATCGTTGAATGAAACTGTCATCGAATATCAAAAAATACAAAAATGGAACGGTGTGCTGCCCTATGTAACGGGCGACGTTTCTCCGTTCGTGGACATCAGCGGTATGGTTGAATAATACAGCATACGAAATTTTCACACAGTATGCTTGATGTATTTTGGAGGATACTATGGTTATCGTAGGTATTTGCGGCGCGAGCGGCAGCGGGAAAAGCACCCTCGCGCGCGAGATCAGGGACAGCCTTAATTGCAGCGCTGTTATCATAGGGCAGGACTGCTACTACCGCGATTATTCCGCTTTGCCGTTTGAGGAACGTACTCGCATCAATTACGACGAGCCGAATATCTTTGATTATGATGAGATGCTCGCGGATATTACGACGCTTGGAGACGGGAAAAGCATCACAAGAAAAGGCTACGATTACACCAACCACATGCGGGCGGATACCGATGAAATTATAGAGGCACCGGATGTGCTGATTGTGGAAGGTATCCACATGTTTTACGATGACCGGCTCAAGCAGGCCATGAGCCTTAAAGTGTACATGCATGTAGATAAGGATATCTGCCTTTTAAGGCGCGTCAAGCGCGATATTCGCCAACGCGGGCGCACCATTGAAAACATCGCCACGCAGTACCTTGCGACCGTAAAGCCTATGTACGAAGTGTACATCAGCAAATACATAAACGACGCGGATTTCGCGGTGATGCGCGGCGGTAAGAACCGCATCGCCATCGATGCGATCGCAGCTTATCTTTCCGCTAAACTATTGGCGGAACGCTTTGAAAAGGAAGAACAGGTGCGCTTACTTGAAGGAGAAGATCGAGGTATTTTATAGGCGCAACAAGCGTCTTATCGGCGTGGTCGCCTTCGGCATATTGCTGTATGAGTTCCTCGAGAACTTTTCGGCGATCTTCGAAGGCGCTGCGTCCGTGCTGGGGCTTTTAAAGCCTGTTTTTATCGGCATAGGGATTGCGTTTATTACCAATATGCCTATGCGATTTCTCGAAAACCGCGTATTCAAAAAATGGAAAACACATAGTATAAAGCGCTTCGTTTGCATGCTGCTCTCGGTGCTCTTTATTTTGTCCATCGTAACAGTCTTGATTTTCGTTCTCATTCCCATGCTCGTCCAAAGCGTGCGACTACTGGCCGAAAATCTTGATGAATACATAGCCGCGCTCACCTCGTGGGCAGACGGGGTGTGGCATAAGCTTAATATGAGTGACGGTGTGGAGGAAAAGGTGCGCACCGTCTTGCAGGGCATATTATCAAAGCTCGATACATGGCTTGCGGCCGCTGCTACGGCTGCGCTTAAGGTAACCTTCAATGTGGTAACGGGCGTGTTCAGCGGGATTATCGCGCTCATCTTTAGCATGTACACGCTTTTTCACAAGGAAAAGCTTCTCAACCAGCTTAAAAAACTCATACATGCTGTGTTCAGCCAAAAAACTGCAAGCCGCATTTTAGACGTTTGTGCGCGCACCAACAATATATTCAACCGCTACTTCTTCGGCATGATTGCCGAGTGCGCTATTTTGGGAACGCTGTGCTTTATCGGCATGCAGATATTCGGCTTCCCGTATCCGCTCCTCATAAGCTTTATGGTTGGTATCACGCAGCTGGCTCCCATAATCGGGCCGTGGGTGAGCGGTATTTTGGGAGCGCTCATCATTTTGATGGTGAATCCGCCTATGGCGCTGTGGTTTATCGTGTTCATCATCGCCGTACAGCAAATCGAGGAAAACCTGTTTTACCCGCGTGTAGTCGGAAACGCCGTAGGGCTTTCGGGCATGTGGGTGATCGTTGCGATGCTTTTGTTCGGCGGGCTTTACGGTATCACGGGAATTGTTCTCGCGGTACCGGTGATGGCAGTACTTTATACGCTGTTGTCAGATTGGGTGAACACAAGGATTAAGAAAAAAGAAGAGCAAATGCTCAAGGAAGCATCTGCTCAGGAGGAATCGCCGGATTAACGGTTAAAAACGAAAGCGACGAATGTAGATACAGTCGATTCTCAATTCTCTATTATAGCAAACACTATGCCCTCATACGGCGCAAGGCGCAGTTTGGGGGCATATTCGCGTGCACCGTGTGTAGAAAAGATGCATGCCGCATTCGCGTTAATAAGCTTAACATCGGCAGGTTTGCCGGTAAGGTTTACAGCGATAAGAAGCTTTTCCGTTTTGTCTGTACGGGTGTAGGCGATTACGCTGCGGTTGTCCTTGTCGACAGGCGCATACGGGCCGTAAGTAAGCACATCATGCGCCTTGCGAAGTGCAATTGCCTTTTTGTAAAACGACGCTATGCCGCCCTCGCGAAGCTCCGCTTCAAGGTTCACTTCTTTGTAATTGGGGTTTACCTTAAGCCATGGTGTGCCTGTTGTGAACCCGGCGTTTGTAGAATCGTTCCACTGCACAGGCGTACGCGCGTTGTCGCGCGTCATGTTTTGTATGATACGCAGGGCGATCCGCTTTGGAACATGCATCATGCTCTGCAAAAGCGAATAGGTGTTTTTCGCTTCATAATCTTTCCACTCGCTTTCCTCCAAGCGACAGTTGGTCATGCCGATTTCCTCGCCTTGGTAGATAAACGCAGTGCCTCGAAGCGTGAGGTTTATTAGCGCGAGCGCCTTTGCGCTCTCGCGGCGGAAGTTTTTATCGTTGCCAAAGCGCGACACCTGCCGAGGCTGGTCATGGTTTGAAAGGTAGTTGCCCACCCAGCCATTGTTTTCCTGCATGGAGATTTGCCACGAGGATACCGTGTTCTTAAAATCAAGTACGTTCCAACGATAAAGCTTTCTGAAATCGAACTTACCGAGCGGCCCGCAGCCCAAAAGCGCAAGGTCGAACTGGAACATCATTTCTAGTTCGCTGTTTTTAGGATTTGTATAGCGCGCTACCGATCTTTGCCCGGTTAGGGCACCTTCGCCGACGGTAAAGCAGTTGTAGGGCTTTAGTACCTCGCGGTTCATCTCCTTTAAGAAATCGTGCACGCCTTCGAGGTCGCATATGAGCTCCCCTGGGAATTGCAGCCCCTTTTTATGAGGGTCCTTATCGGGGAAATTCAATGGCTTTTTGATGGTGTTGATGACGTCCATGCGAAATCCGGCAACGCCCTTATCGAGCCAGAAGCGCATCATGCTGTAGATGTCTTTTCGAAGGTCTTGGTTTTCCCAATTGAGGTCACACTGGTGGGGCGTGAAGGTTGTAAGATAATACTCGCCGCTTCTTTCGTCCTTCTGCCACGCGCTGCTCCCGAAAAACGACATCCAGTTATTGGGTGCAGAGCCGTTTTTACCTTCACGGAAAATGTAATAATCGCGGTATTTGGAGTTCTTATCCGCAATTGCCTCTTGAAACCATGCGCACCGGTCGGAGGTATGGTTTGCAACAAGGTCCATAACGATGCCTATATTACGGGCTTTTGCTTCGCTTAACAGCGCGTCAAAATCCGCCATGGTTCCGAAATCCAGATGGATGGCGTAATAATCGGAAATATCATAACCGTAATCCGTATTAGGCGAGGCGTATATGGGCGACAGCCATAGGATGTCCACGCCGAGGTCTTGAAGATAAGGAAGCTTTTCTCGTATGCCGTTAAGATCGCCGATGCCGTCGCCGTTAGCGTCATAAAACGAGCGCGGCCAGATTTGGTAGACAATGCTCTTTTTGTGTTCGGTCATGGCTTGTCCCTCCTCAAGTAGGTGTGACAGTAATCTATTATGTAAGATTTAGGAAGAATGTCAAATCGGAGCGCAAAACGGAGCTATGGTATTTTCAAATTGATTGAGCATTTCTTGATATTCCGCTTCGTCGTAATAGTAATGCATGGATTTAGGCATCACAGAAACGGTTATGTTTGGGTTCTTACTTAGGTATTTACATGATTTCATGGATACGATTTCGTCTTTGCCGGATTGAAAAACGACTGTTTTTTGAGAAAGCGTGCTTATGGCACTTCGCGCGCGACGTGCTTCAGAAAAAAGCTCCAGATAACGCGGTATGCTTAAAACAGAAGAGAGAGGGTTTTTGGTAAGCGCTATACTGCAGGCCGCTTTTGCGGCCACAGCTACTTTATCGCAAGGCCGCACGCGGTTTAGCATAACCTTGATTGAATTTGAAACCGCATTGGGCTTGAGTGAAATTATTAAAGGTACAGCAATCAAAAACAGCTGCTTTATCTTTTTGGGGAAATGAGGTGCTGCATCCATGGCGAGCAATGTTCCCAAAGAATGCCCGACGATAATGATGTTATCATAATGCTCGGATA
>JAEZLG010000072.1 GCA_023435855.1 Bacillota bacterium
GCGTCAAAAAGCATGTGCTTTTAGACGATGAGCTGGTGGTAAAAATAACGTTTCCCAATATGCCGGGCAAAGGTGTATACCTTAAAAAACGGCGTATCCGAGGCCATGATCTTGCCCAAGTGGGCCTTGCGGGATTTTTTGGCGAAGACGGAAACATAAGCTTTGCGGCGGCTGCGGTTGGCCCAACGCCTATTTTGATTGCCGATATCGGCAGCTTTACCCCTTCTGAGCTTGTTGCTAATAAAGAGGATATAAAAAACAAAGTTATAGCCCGGGTTAAGCCTATTTCGGATGTGCGAAGTTCGAAGGAATATAGGCTTGCCATGCTCAACTATTTTGTAAGCCTTGCGGTGGATGGTTTTGCAACAGGTGTTAAGGCGGAGGTACGGGCATGAAACGCAACATACATGTACGGGTCAACGGCATCAACTATGATGTGATGTGCAGCGAAAACGCTACGCTTGTTACGCTGTTAAGGGAGGAGCTGGGCCTCACGGGGACCAAAGAGGGATGCGGATCGGGCGAATGCGGTGCATGTACCGTTATATTTAACGGTTTGGCGGTCAATGCCTGCATGGTGATGGCTATGGAAGCGGAGGGTGCGGATATATGTACCATCGAGGGTGAAGCCAAAAACGGTGAGCTTTCCGATTTACAGAAGAGCTTTATCAAGCATAATGCGCTCCAGTGCGGATTTTGTACCCCCGGCATGATTATGCGCGCGCGTGCACTCCTTAACAACAATCCCCATCCTACAAAAGACGAAGTAGCGGAGGCGATGGAGGGTAACCTTTGCCGGTGTACGGGCTATGAAACGATACTTGCGGCAGTTTTGGCGATAGCAGGTGAAGAAAATGGAGAATAAGTATCAATACATCGGTAAAAGCGTAGAGCGCCATGACGGCTACGAAAAAGTGACGGGTACTGCCCCTTATGTGGCCGATTTGAAGATGAACGGCTTATTGCATGCAAGGGTTAAAACGAGCCCTTATGCACACGCCAACATACTTTCCATCAATACCGAAAAGGCTGAAGCGCTGCCGGGTGTTCGCGCCGTTATAACCGGCCGCCAAGGTGCAGCAAAGCTCGGCATCTATATGCAGGACCGCTCTATCATCGCCGTCAACAAGGTGCGCCATTTTGGCGAGGTGGTGGCGGCCGTTGCGGCTGTAGATGCGGAGACTGCGCAAAAAGCAGTGGATCTCATTGAGGTAGAATATGCGCTGCTGCCACCGGTACTCGATGTGCGACAAGCCGTTACGCCAAATAGCCCGTTGGTGCACGAAAAGCTGGGAGAATACGCGCATGTGAAAGGTGTATTTTTCCCGATTCCCGGTACCAACGTGGCAAGTCACATAAAAATTCGCAAGGGCAATACGGAGGAAGCCTTTAAAAATGCGGATCTGATTATCGAGAATACCTTTGAGCAGCCGCAAGTATTCCACATCCCCCTTGAAACACATGGCACCATCGTACAGTGGGGCATTGGAGATAAAATAAAAATCTATTCAAGCTCCCAATCCCCCTATTCCATTCGCGATTTGTTCTCGATAGCTTTCAACCTGCCAAAGACCAATATTGAGGTTAACGTGCCGTATGTGGGCGGAGGCTTCGGCGGCAAGAGCGGCATTCATATGGAACCGTTGGTGGGACTCCTCTCAAAGGCGGCGGGCGGACAGCCCGTAAAGCTGATTCCGGTGCGAGAGGAGGAATGCTCCACACTTCCCTGTAGGCAGGGATTGGTAGCCCGTATAAAGACAGGCGTTACCAAGGAAGGCCGCATCATTGCCGAGGAGGTGGAGTATCTCTGGGATGCCGGTGCCTATGCCGATTACGGCGTAAACATCGGCAGGGCAGGGGCTGTGACGGGCTGTGGGCCTTATGATATAGAAAATGTAAAGGTGGATTCAAAAACTGTCTACACAAACCATGTTTTCGGCACCGCCTACCGCGGCTTTGGTCATCCTGAGGTGTTTTTCGGCATCGAGCGACAGCGCGATCTTATCGCAAAAGCGCTCCACATGGATCCTACGGAGTTTCGGCTTAAAAACCTGCTCATGCCCGGCAGCAAAACCATAACGGGCGAGCTGATTACCGAGAATACCGGCAGGGCGGATTTGTGCCTCAAACAGGTAGCAGACGCCATCGGACTTGATAGACCCTATACGAAAGAGGAAAAGGCAGAATGGGCAAAAAGGGGCAAATATCGCGGCAAGGCGGCAGCGGTACTGCAAAAATCTCCGGCTATGCCTACCTGGAGCGCATCCTCAGCTTTATTGCAGATGAATGAAGACGGCACCATACGATTAAACGTGGGCGGTGTGGACTACGGCCAAGGTACGTATACGGTAATGAAGCAGATCGTGGCCGAGCGCTTGAGTTTCCCCGTAGAAAAGATAGGCATTTCCCATACCATCAACACCAATCTAAGCCCGTATGACTGGCAAACGGTTGCAAGCCGCATGACGGTGCTTTGCGGCGTGGCGGTTATGGAGGCCTGCGATGACTTGAAAGAGCAGATACTGGAGCTTGGGAGTATCATTTTGCGCGCGGCAAAACACGAGATTTGCCTTAAGGATGAGCACGTCTATGTGAAGCAAAATCCCCATGAGAAGGTGCCGTTATCAAAACTTGCGATGGGGTATACCTTTGAAAACGGCAATGCCGTCGGCGGGCCGCTGATTGGCCGCGGTAAATCCATCGCCCAAGGTCTCACAAATCTAGATGCGGAGACCGGCCAGGGAAAGACTGCACTTGACTGGACCTATGGTGCCCATGCTGTGGAGATAGAAGTAGATTCTAACACCGGCGACATCGACATATTGCATATGGCAAGCTCATTGGACATAGGCCAGGTGATGAACGCGGCGCTTTTGCGCGGCCAGGTGGTGGGCGGTGCACTGCAGGGTATCGGGACAACGTTTTATGAATCGGTTCACTACGACGATATGGGCCGCCTTATCACGCGAAACTTTACCGATTACAAGATTCCTACATTTCGGGATGTACCAAAAAAGGTGGATGTACTGTGTGTGGAGACACCACAGCTCGATGGTCCCTATGGCGCGCGCGGCTGCGGTGAACACCCGCTGATTTCCGTGACGTCGGTGATTGCAAACGCGCTGGCAAATGCTACTGGTGAGGAGTTCTTCGACCTCCCTCTGTCGGCAGACCGCGTCTATTTGCGTCTGCACGAAAATAAGCAAAGTTAAGCGCATCTGAAAAAGGAGGTGATGATAAGACATTATTCCGGGTATCGGTAAGCAAAACACAAAGTACGGATGAGACGAATTGAAACTGCAACAATTTAAGAGAGGGGAATCATATGGAACTGTATCCGAAAAAGGGAATTGTCGGCTATCTGCCGGATGAGCGGCCGCCGCTGGGGAAATTGCTTCTTTACGCGCTGCAGCAGGTTATCGTCATGTTCCCGGCTACCATTACCGTTGCACTTATTACGGGTTTCCAGGTTTCCACCACCATCTTTGCAAGCGGTATCGCCACGCTTTGCTTCACGCTCATCACCGGCAAAAAGCTGCCTCTCTACTACGGTTCAAGCTTCGCTTACCTATCTGCCATATCGGGCCTCGTCGCTGCGCAGGGCTTCCAAAGAAGCGCGGGCGGAATATTGCCTGTTGAAGCCATACAGATTGCGCAGTTCGGTATTATAGCTTCGGGCCTCGTGTCCATTGCGGCTGGTTTCCTCGTAAAGTTCGCCGGGCGCAGCGCTGTTGAAAAGATACTGCCGCCTGCTGTTACAGGCCCTGTTGCCATGATCATCGGCTTAACGCTTGCGGGTAACGCGTTAAGTGATGCGGCTCCCGCAGCAGGCAATACGAACATGGTTTGGGTTGTATCGCTTGCTACGCTTCTTTCAACGATCTTCTTTTCCAAGTACCTTAAGGGCTTCTTAGGGCAGCTTCCGCTTTTGCTCGGTGCGGGCGTAGGCTGTTTGACGGCGCTTATCGTGTACCTTTTAGGCGGTGAAAACCTGTTTAGGAGCCTGCCGCCCGAGGTACTCGCCTCCTCTACATGGAAGCTCGGAAGCGGCAGCATATTTGCTCTTCCCGCTTTCTCCTTGCCAAAGGTATCGTGGGTTGCCGTTGCGGCAATCATGCCGATTGCCATCGCAACAATCCCCGAATCCACGGCACATGTATACCAGCTTGACATCTATGTAAACGACGTGGCACGCGCCAAAGGCGCCACAAAGAAATACGACATGGTTGCTCTGCTTGACCGCAACCTCATCGGCGACGGCCTCTGCGACATGATCTCCGGCTTTGTGGGCGGCCCCGCCGGCACAAACTACGGCGAAAACATCAGCACTATGGCCATCACCCGCGTATTCAGTGTACCCGTGCTCATGGTAGCCGCTATCATCGCTATGGTCGTATCCTGCTTCACGCCGCTCATCGGTGCCATCTATGCGATCCCCCTAGCGGTTATCGGCGGGCTTGAGATCTACCTCTTCGGCGCTATTGCCGCACAGGGTATCGCAATCCTCATCGATAAGAAGTGCGACATGTTCAGCGCCAAGAACATCGCCGTCATCGCTTGTATCATGGTGTTTGGTATTGGCACGAACTATGTCTACGGCGGCACGCTTAACTTCTTCGGGCTGCAGGTACCTGCCATCGCGGGCGCCGCAATCTTTGGTATTATCCTAAATCTCCTTCTCAGCATCGGCGAAAAGAAGGATGTGAAACACAACAAAGAGACGGAGCAAACTATAAACGAAGACGCATAGCGGTAAGAATCAAAGTATACAAAAATGAGTCTCGACTCCATGGAGCCGAGACTCATTTTTCAATCGCTGAAAACTTATTATTCGGCTTTCGGTGCGCCGACGGGGCAGGTGGCTTCGCAAGCGCCGCAATCGATGCAGGCATTCGCGTCAATCACATAGATTTCATCGCCCTGCGAAATAGCATTCACGGGGCAATCGGGCTCACAGGCGCCGCAGCTGATGCAATCAGAGCTTATTACATATGCCATGGTAGTTAACCTCCCAACGAAATTTAGACAATACATATTGTAACATGTTTTGTTTAAATTGCAACCCGAATGGGAACGGGAGATTTATACATCTTTCGACCGGAGTCTACTCAGCAGCAGGCTCGTCTTCTGCAGATTCGTCCGGTTCCGCAATAGGCGCATTGTGCTCGTGTGTACCGCTGCGCCTAGTAAGCGCGCGAAACTCGTATTCCTTCATGTCGTAGCTTCCGTCGTTTAATGTCACCTTTACGCGTGTGCGCTCGGTGATGACGTTGTTTTCAATTACGGTGCCTGTAAGGCCTTCAGGTGTAATTACCTCGCGGCCCACGCGCGGCATCTGGCGGCGCATGCTCTCATAGCAGTCCTGCTCGTACTTAAGGCAGCACATAAGCCTGCCGCATATGCCGGAAATTTTGGTAGGTGAAAGCGAGAGGTTTTGCTCCTTCGCCATTTTAATGGAAACGGGCTGGAAGTCCGTCAAAAACGTTTTACAGCACACGCAGCGGCCGCAGGAGCCCAAGCCCCCAAGCATCTTCGCTTCGTCGCGCACGCCGATTTGGCGAAGCTCGATGCGCGTTTTAAATACACTCGCAAGGTCGCGTACAAGCTCCCTAAAGTCCACGCGCCCGTCGGCGGTGAAATAAAACACTATCTTGGAACCGTTAAAGGCGTACTCTACATCCACAAGCTTCATATCGAGCTTATGTGCAATTACCTTCTGGCAGCAGACCGTATAAGCTTCCGTCTCGCGGGCGCGGTTCTTGTCGCGCTGCTCATGGTCGGCGGGAGTGGCGACGCGGAGTACGCTTTTTAAGGGTGCAACCACCTGCTCGTCGGGGAGTTCGTGTACACCTAATACAACATCCGCAAACTCTATACCGCGTGCCGTTTCAACGATCACGCCGTCGCCTTCTTTTATATCGAGGCCGGCCGGGTCAAAAAAGTAGACCTTTCCGCCATCCCGAAATTTAACGTCTATAACATTTTTCATGTATGTACTTACATAACCTCCGATAAATCTATAAAAAGCCTGTCAAGCGCGGATGCACTCGGTGTATGCACGTTCAAGCGCCTTCGCGTTCCGGCCAGTGTTTCTATGATAGCGTTTATCTTAGAACTTGTAAAGTTTTTCGTCACGGCGCTTAGTTTGTCGTAAAAGTCTACATTTTCTTGAACGCGGTCCGTTTCTTTGAGGAGCAGCATGTCCCGCGCAAAGGAAAGCATGAGATCTATCGCGTCGAGCGCGGTTTTGTCTTCTTTGTGTTTTTTAGAGTCTGCAAAGGGAAGCTTTCCCTCAATTGCCGTTAAAAATGTGTCGAGTGCGCTTTGCCTAAGCTCAAGATAGCCTTCGCGGAAACAAAACGCATGCGCGCGCGACAAAGAGCCTGCGCTCAATTGCGCGGCTTTCATGGCATCGTTTCTTTGTGCGCCCTGTTCTACAAGCGCCTGTTCGATTTCATCTGAAGTGAGCTGTGCGGCGTGATAAACGCTGCAGCGTGAACGTATGGTGGGGAATATGAGATGCAAGCTCCCCGTAAAAAGAAAAAGTGTTGAAGCGGGAGGTTCCTCCAGCGTTTTAAGAAGCTTATGCTGACATGCCGGAGCCACCTTGTCGCCGCCTATATCGCGAATGAGAATTGCGCGCCCCATACCATAAGGACGGCTGTTAAGTTCGGCAAGAAGCTTGTTGAGATCTTCTACCTTCACGGGCGTTTCGCCGAGCTCAAAATAGTCGGGACTTGCTGTGAGCTGCGCTATATCGGGAACGCCCAAACAATGCAGCGCAGCAGCGCGACGCGCTAAATACACCGCCGCCATAGTATCGCAGCCGGTGATGAGGATTGCGTGTGAGGCACGGTGATTTTTGATCGCCTCAAGAAGGCGATTTTCCTTTGCGCTCATCGAATCCCTTTACCTTAAAACTTGTGAAAGGCTTCCACGTCTACGATGAAGACCGTAGCGCCGCCCAATGTCACCTGTACGGGCGTAGGGGAGCTGTCGATGTAGCCGGGCATGGAGGAAGGAATTACCATGTATTCTTTGCGCGTGCTCGACTTGCTCTTGATGATCTCAAGCGCTAAGTCCACCTTATCGGCATTGAGACCCATCATGAGCGTCGAGTTCCCGCCGTGCAGGAATCCTCCGGTGGAGGAAATGCGCGTGACGCTGATGTTGTTTTCGATGAGCGATTTGATGAGCCTTTTCGAGTCCTCGTTTTGTACGATGGCAAATATGAGCTTCATCTGTATCACCTCCGTTTATTGTCGTTAAGGTAAAAGAGTTTAACCCTTGCGCCGCAAACTTCCATTTAGGGCATGTCATCGTGTCGGGGCGTGCGCCTAATAAGGTCGGTTCAGCGGTGCTTGCCGCCAGGGGCATAACGCACTTTTAGGAAAGAAGGAGAGACTCAAGCTCCTGTACGGTTTGAACAATATGCGTCGGATTGCATCCTTCAATCTCCGTTCGTTCGCCGTAGCCGTAGAGCACACCGATGCTGTCAATTTGAACATTTCGTGCGGCGTTTAGATCGAAGTATCGATCTCCCACCATAACGGGGCGGTTTTCTGCAGTGCAGAACTCCTTTACAGCAATTTGGAGGAGCGCTGTTTTTTCTCCGTTGCCGTCGGAAAACGCACCGCGAACATAATCCACATAAGGCGAGATTTGAAACGCGTCGAGCTGTTCGAGCGCTGTAGTATGTACCTTGGAGGTAACGATGCCTACGCGAAGGCCGTTCGCCTTGAGCGCTTTTAACATAGGGAGTATACCCTCATACGGCGCGCCAAGTGCAATACCCATGGTTTTTGCATTCTCCCGATAGCGTACAATCGCTTCTTCGATGCGGTCTTCGCTGATGCCTAAGATATCTTTAAAGCCAATTTTCAGCGGAGGTCCAATAAGCTTATGCATGTATTCGTCGTCCGGGCAGTTTAGCCCCATCTCGTTAAGCGTTGCGCGTGTTGTAGCGAAAATGGCGGGTCCGGACTTAATGAGTGTACCGTCTAAATCGAAAAAAATCGTATCGTATCGCAAAAAATACCTCTTGCTAAGGTAAGGGGAGTCAATCCCCTACGCCTTAAAACTGCCAGTTCGGCGCACGTCTTTGTCATCGTCAGTCGCCGTAGCTCCACTACGGCTCCCTCCTCTTTCGCGACCTGCATCCAAACTGGCAGTTTTTAGGTCGCAGAGTTTAGAGGGTCTGAAAGCATGTCAGCGCAAGACGCCGGGCGCAGGCGTAGCGGTGTCTACGTCGAGTACCGGCAACACAGCGATGGCGTGCTTTCCGTCCCTCTAAACCGCAGGGTGTTGGCTCCCCTTACCTTAAAATATAGTGTACTGTTATTAAAATTATAAGGCTTACAGGTAAAACAAGCAACCCGGCTGAAAATTTAGGTTAGGTTAGCTTGCCTTAGCTGTCTTTCACGACGCAAAGTTTACCTTCCTTTGCACCGAAAAGCGGTATGTTGAGCTTCTCTTGCAAAAGAAAATAATCGATGTCCACATCCGTGATACGCTCGCCGGGGAACACGGCAGCAATACCGGGCGGATATGCGCCTGCAGCTTGGGCAGTTATGCGCCCTTCGCAGTCTTTAATGGGTACAAGCTCCGCCTTAGCAAGCACCGCATCGCGTATGCTCAATGCCGTTTCATGGTCAAAACTGGGCGGGCGGCCTGTCTGAACCTTATTTTGTCCGTAGGGCAGAGCCTCTACGGCATGGAAGAGCATATCGTACCATTCATCCTTATCAATAGGGGCGGTGATAAATACAATGCGGCGAGCATCCGCCATTTCGCTCACAACGCGCATCGATTCCATACAAAGCGATGCCGCGCGTCCGTCAATACCGCGCTCGCTTACGTCGATGACCAGCCGTGTTGGGTCAACGGCAACAATGCCCGCGCGCCCAATGAGCTCGTCTCCGAATACGGTTATACCGTTGAGCGTTTTAAGGCGTTCCTGTACGTCCTCTACGCGTTTTATGTAGGAAGCGTAATCCGCGCGTAGAGCGGTGTACAGCGCCCAGTCGAGCGATGTCATGAGAAGATAGGAGGGGCTTGTGGTTTGTACAAGATTTATCGTGCGCTGTATGTCATATTCGCTCATCGGGCAGCGGTTGCC
>JAEZLG010000119.1 GCA_023435855.1 Bacillota bacterium
GTTCCGTAAAAGGCGAGCTCAAGGTTGAAATTTGCTCCAAGTGCCATCCGTTCTATACGGGACGCCAGAAGCTGGTTGACACCGGCGGACGCGTAAACCGTTTCAAGCAGCGTTACGGCATCAACTAAACAAAAGAATTGCATTCGAGCCCGCGGTCAAAACCGCGGGCTCGATTTTTTGGGGATTTTCTCCATATAGCTTTTCTATCTCGCCACCGTGCAAACACGCGAGGCGAAAGTTACACCACACTAAAAGCACCACGCAGTGGCCGTCTTAAGGATTCGTATTTCGCTGTCGCTCATGATAAAATAATCCGTAAGGCAAGGGCGGGAAAACTATCATAAAGGCAGGTAATTACATGTTTGTGCTTTGCAAAAAAGACGTTGTTGATTATGAGAAAGGAAATGAAGTATCATACAAAGCAGGGGAAAAGTATGAAGCCAAGATTGTTGCAGATGACGATTTGCTTGCAAAAGGCAATTCTGGGGAATTTGCATTAATAGGTGTTAGTCCAGAGGATCGTAAAAGAATAGGAATAAAAGACGGTACAAGTAAGTGGGGAAGTTGGTTTGACGAGCATTTCGAGGTAATAGTACAATAATTGCAAAAAAACACCATAATGTTTGTTATGATGTTTTTACATAGAGTTTACCCACAATATTTACGAAAACCGTTTCCCCTTAATATAACTTTTCTATCTCCGCCATCACACCTTCATCAAGCCCCAATAGCCTGCATACATTAAGCGCATCGCGCGGGCAGGGATTATCGCGCTTCGCGCGGTAAAGCCCGTAATTCATGTGTCGTGCCACAACCTCCACGCCGCCGCCCGCTGAGGCATCGATCTCCTTTTAGATGCCCTCCAAATCAGCGCCGCAAAGCCCCACAACCTGATAATGTGCGTTCGCATACTCGGCAGCATGGTCGTAATGCGTGCTCAAAACGCTTACGCAACTAAGTGCGTTTAGCCGCTTCACAAGCGCTCGTACAATCTGTGCACCCTCGTAAGGGTTGGTACCCCGTGCAGGCTCATCAAGAAGTATGAGGCTGTTATCACCGCATGCATGAAGTATGCCGTTAAGCCGCACAATTTCTGCTCCAAAGCTGCTAAGGCCCTTATCCGTGTTTTCTAAATCCTCAAAAAGTATAAACACATTGTCAAAAAGCTGCGTTGTAACGCTTTTTGCAAACGGGAATATGCCCGCATGCACAAGAAGGATCGTCAGCGCAAGTGTTTTAAGAGAAACGCTCTTCCCACCCATGTTTGCGCCCGTCACGACCGTCGCGCCTCGCGAAAGCTCTATGGAGACAGGTGTGAAATCCTTGTTTCGCTTTTTAAGTCCATCCTTCACGCGCGGGTTTTGCATATCAAAAATAGAAACGCCATCTTCAATGAGAGTTGGCTTTGCGGTTTTATGCGCGCGGGCAAGTCTCGCACGCGCAACGGTAAAATCAAACCTGCCTATAGCGTTTGTATTGCTTATGAGCTCATATACATACGGTCTAAGTCCTTCGCTCATAACCGCACGTATGCTCGTTTCCTCTTCCTCCTCACGCGCGGTAAGAAGTGTACGTTCTTTTAAAAGCACATCGCGCTCTATGCCTGAGCTCACACGGATACGGCTTTCAAGCTCCCGCTTTTCATGGCGAATGCGCTCTAATTCGGGCGAATGCTTATCGTCGATATAAAAACCGGCGCTTTGTTCGCCGTCAACATCGAGCTTACCTAGCGCCTCGGGTACGGCGGTAATTTTTATGCCCTTAAAATTTGCAGCTGCGTTAATGGAAGCAAACGCAGGTACAATCTGCGTGAGTTGCAGTAAAAACTGCCGTACTTCAAACAACTCCACCTCGCTTAAAACGCCGTGCTCGCACCTCTTTATGGAATGGCGGATATCCTTAAGCTGTAAAAACATGCGGGCAAGTAGCGAGTATTCCCCAACAAACGCATCGAGTGTTTCAACAACACGCTCTACGTTATAAAATTCTCTCTCCAAGTCCTCCCGCTCATCGGGCGCATACATTTTGAGGTGCCTAACCTCCTGCGCACCGTAAGGTGAAGCAGTTTTTAGAAGGGAACGCACATACTCAAGGCCTATATCCGCCCTTTGTTCATAGGTAAGCTCGTTCATATAACCCCTCCCACATCAAATACGGGAACCGTTACGAGTTTTTGCATACGTTCTCTAAATTCCTGCGCCGCATAGCCGCCACCGTAGGCGGAAACAGGATTAACCGTCAATGCAAGAAGCCGCATGGGTGTTTGCACGCGCACTTTCACACCTCGCGCATCGAGCCTATCAAGCAGCGTGCGGCTTAAAAGGAGCTTCGTGCCGTCTTCTACGCTCAGTTCTACACCTTTTCCCATAAGCCCGGCGTCGAGCACGGGTTTTAACAGCCTGTCCGTCGCCGCACCCTTTATAAATATGTACCTTATTTCCTTCTCCAGCCTGAGTGCGTCTATAAGCACCTCGCCGTCTTTTAGAGTATAAACACTTCCATCCTTTCGCTTTAATGCCGCTTTATGAAAAGGCATTTTTAGCTCATCCTTCGTCCAACCCGTCTCTATATGAAGCGACAAAATCCGCGCCA
>JAEZLG010000140.1 GCA_023435855.1 Bacillota bacterium
GGTTCGGGTACAACGCTCTCCTCCACGGCGTTTGCAGGTTCTTTCGCGCTTGGCGAACGCGGTTTTGTGTACGGCACCGGACTAAACCCTACAATAGGTACTGTAGGCGTAAAAAAGCTTGCGGTAGGGAATGGTGCAGGCAGCTTTGAAGCAACCCTTTCGGGGCTTAACGCATACACTGTGTACTATGCACGTGCCTATGTGATGAGCGGCGGCAATGTTTATTACGGCGAAACGATAAGTTTTACGACTGGTGCTATCGTGAATGTGCCGAACACGGGTTCAAAAACAAACACGCTTGGTTTTGCATTAATAGGGGGCGCTGTGCTGTTCTCTTGCGCTGTGGCGATTAACCGAAAAAGAGTAAAACAATAACGACATAGAGACTGAAAAGCCGGGAGTATGGTTCTGCCAAACTCCCGGCTTTTACTATGTAAGGTATATAGAAACATATGCGTTATATCTTAACCCTGTGCGCATTGCTTCACAATTTTTCGTATGCTGTCGGTGGACAAATAAAACTGTTTGGCCAATTCATGTACGTGCGCACCGTCAAGGTAGCGCTGTGCGATCTGGCGATTGCGCGCATTATAGCGCGCTCTGGACCCGTTGACCTCGCCCCAAGCGGCTTTGCTTTCGCCGCTGGGTACATATATGAGTTCGCCCGCGCAATATTTTTGAAGTTCAGCCAACAGCGCTTCGGGCAAAACTGCCTCTGCGTTGCGATATTTCATGCAATCTCCTTGAAAAACAATGGTCGGTGCGGAACATAAAAAGCCGCGGAGCAACCCGCGGCTTAAGGTTCCTCGTAAAGAGCGGTATCCGGCGCGCAAAACAAAGCAAGGCGAAAAACGCCCGCGCTTCGCGCGCCGAACACCTGTTTGGTTTTAGAGGCTCAGCACCTCATCAAAAATCTTCACCACTCGATCAACCCCTTTCAAAGAGATTGCAATTCCGGATTGCAAATGTATTGTACAATAACAATAAACTGTAGGCAAGGGAAAAAACGGATAAAACCTGTTTTTCCGCTTATCAGTTAGGTTTATCATCGCATTTTTGGCGGAATAAACTGCCGATATCCGCTTATGCTATAAAAAACGAAGGGGGACTTAAGCGCGTATGAGAAGCAACAAAATGAAAAGCACCCATAACAAGAAAAAAGAAGACGGCAAATTCCGCTCCAAGCACATAAAACATGACCCTCAGGACGAAAGTGCCCGTGCGGTATTCGGCAAAAAAGGACCGGAAGACGGCGGCTTCAATTGAGCTTGGCACTTTTTAATGAGATACAACAACACCTTCTAAATGACGCAAATCCGTCCCAATATTTGGAACAGGCGTCCCAAACGGAGGCTTTTATAAAGCCCCCGTTTTCCATGCTGCTGCGGCTTAAAAAAACCGAACAGTCGCCTGTGCACCATCCGGAGGGCAATGTATGGAACCACACTATGCTTGTGGTTGACGAAGCCGCTAAGCGAAGGGTAGAGAGCAAAAACCCTGCAGCATTGATGTGGGCAGCGCTTTTGCATGACATCGGAAAGCCCGATACCACAAAGGTACGGCGCGGAAAGATCACCGCCTACGAGCATGACACAACCGGAGCAGTGCTTGCAAAGCGCTTCCTAAGCGCCTGCACGGTGGATGAAGCGCTCATTCGCACGGTATGTTCGCTTGTTCGCTACCATATGCATATGCTCTATGTGCTCAAAAACCTGCCGTTTCAGGATTTGCCCGGCTTAAAACGCGAAGTGGATCTACAGGAGCTTGCGCTATTTTGCGTTTGTGACAGGCTCGGGCGGCTCAACCCCGACATTACAGCGGAAGAGCAAAACCGGCAGACATTTCTAAAAAAGTTGATTACCGTACATTAGACCACATGAAAAGCGAGTGGATCATCGATCACTCGCTTTCTCTTATGTTTGCACTTTTTGCATGTCTGTGCTATTTTGATAGAACGAAATACGAAACGGGGAATAGCCATGAACTGCGAGGTATCCGTTGTACGCTGCGAAAATTATGATGCAGAAACGGTAAAAGCCGCTTTAGCGGAGGCACTAGCTCCTATCGGTGGGCTAAATTGGGTGCAGCCCGGCATGAAGATTGCCGTAAAGGTGAACCTTCTCATGCGTGCAAAACCCGAAAAAGCCGCTACCGTGCATCCGAGCGTGGTCGCAGCGCTATGTGAGCTTCTTATAGAAAAAGGTGCTAAGGTAGTTGTGGGCGACAGCCCCGGGGGCCCGTTTAACGCAACGTATCTGAGCGCTGTCTATTCTGGTACGGGCATGGGTTTGGCTGTTAAAGCGGGTGCGTACCTCAACGATGATTTTTCTTACTCGGATGTAAAATGCCCCGAGGCAGTGGTCGCTAAAGAAGTGCAAATTACAAATTACCTTCTTCATGCGGATGCGGTTATTGATTTATGCAAGGTAAAAACGCACGGGCTTATGGCGTATACGGGCGCTTGTAAAAACCTGTTTGGCGCAGTACCCGGAACGATTAAACCCGAGTACCATTACCGTTATCAAACGCACGAGGCGTTTTCTAACATGCTCGTGGATATTTGTGAGTATATAAAGCCACGCCTCTCCATTGCCGACGGGATTATGGCTATGGAAGGTAACGGCCCTTCAGCAGGCACGCCTCGTTTTATGGGTGCTCTTTTGGCGTCATTTAACCCGCATGCGCTCGACCTTACCTGTGCACATCTGATAGGGTTAACCGCGGACGATGTACCTACTCTTCACGCAGCTTATGAGCGCGGCCTCATTCCCGAAAGTGTAAAGAAGCTCACTGTTCATGGTGAACTCGAACCGTTTGTAATACCGGATTTTAAGCTGATTCCCAAGCAGAGTATAAACGGCTGGGGGGTAAAAAGTAAGCTGTTTGACGCTGTGGCGACGCATCTGTTTGCGAGCCGTCCGCTTATAAAGAAACCGGAATGCGTCGGCTGCGAGGAATGTAAAAATGTCTGCCCTGCCGATGCTATAAAATTGGAAACTAAGCTAGCAATTATTAACCGTAAAAAATGTGTCCGCTGCTTTTGCTGTCAGGAGTTTTGTCCGAAAGGCGCTATACATGTACACCGCCCGGGCGTTGCGCGTATGCTTGGAGGGTCAAAGCGGAAAAACCAAGCATAAAGGCTTGTGCAGCTGTTTACTTACGCGATTGACGGCAAAGCTCAATTACATAGAACATGTATTGTAACATGCTCTTTCGTCTTTTAAATCTTGACGAAAAGAACCTCTGCTTCGTTTGCAACCTGATTGATTGCGCCTCCCGTAAGATGCAACTATGCTCGGGTGGCGCTAATTGCATCATGTAGTCGATTGCTCCGTTTTTAGAGGTGATATCCTTCTCCTGCAATGTATAATACATGCGGGAAATGCCGCATACACACCACTCAACAGCCCGATCTGTTAATGAAAGAATACTCTTTCTCGAAAATGTCTTTGAAGCAGAAGCTACCCACATTGCCCAATAGGTGTTGATATTCTCACAAACGTAGGCGGTCAATTCTTCTGCTTGGGTTTCTAAATGTAATTCGTCGATAGGTTTTCCCCATACTACAGCCCCGTATTTTTTCAGTATATACCAAGTGACCGGATTCAAATTAAAGTAGGATATGCTGTGCTTGTTGTCGTGGTAGGCTAATATAGGAGCCGCATCTTCTTTGCATTTGCCAACTGCTGTAATGGGAATATACTGTATTTCAAACTTCACGCCTGCATATTTAATTTGCAGCCTATTTATCTGCTTTTGAAGTGCGACTCTGTCCTTTTTTGTTATAACGTCATGTATCAAAATGATAAGATCAAGGTCGGATTTTCCGTAGTGCCAGTCCCCTAAAACCGCCGAACCTGTTAAATAGGTGCCTATGATGTTTTTATGTAATACCGACTGTACCGCATTTGATACCTGTTCTGAAATAAGCTTCAGCATTTGTGAATCATCGGCCTCATATCTCGTAGTATCTTCCTGCTTCCACGATGAAACCGCCGCAACGCCTAAAATGATGGTCCCGCCAACGATTTCCCGCATGGAAGGTGAAGCACCGAGAAAGAGAAAAGCAAAAAGAATGCCGTATACCGTTTCCATGCCTGAAATAATACCCGCTGTCTGTGCGCTAACTTTTTTTTGCGCGGTCACAAACAACGAAAACCCGAGTGCGGTACATAGTGCACCTATGGCAACAATTCCGGCTACATCATTAGCCCCAATCCGTTCCTTTACCCATACTACTGCGGGCAACAGTACGGCGGCCGCAACAGCCTGCTCATACATACATATTTTTATCCCGGAGTACCGAGCGGATAAATCCCTGTTAATAAGGACCAGCAACGCATAGGTAAAGCTTCCCGCCATGCCCCACAAGATACCCGCGGTTGTTTGGTTTGACAGGGAAAATTCGGGCACGGTTATGAGCACACCGCATAACAATACAGCTGCATAAACAAGATTGCGCACGCGAAACCGCTCATGAAAAAGTAACGGCTCGAGAACAATAAGAAACAACGGAAATGTTGAAAAGGTGATGGTACCTATGGCGACCGATGCTGTCTTTATAGACTGGAAAAAAGCCGTCCAATGTAAAGCGAGAAGAACCCCGGAAAGTACAAGCTGCAGTGCGTCTTTTCTCAGCTTTAGTTGAAAGCCCTCCCGTTTTATCAGCATTATACAGAAAAGCAAAAAGCTCGATAAGAGTGCACGAGAGAAGGTGATGGTAACGGGGGAGGCGCTTATAAATTTCGCAATCACGCCCGAAAGTCCGAAAAGCATCACCGCAAGGTTTAAAAAAAGCACGCTCTTTTTGTCGGGTGCGTTTTTCATTCAAAAACTCCCATCCTTAGCGTTTGTCACAATGCACGGCTGTATAATTCCTATTAGGATTATAGCATTTAGGAAGCTCTTTTTCCATAAACGTGCACCCTCCGTGTAAACCCCAAAAAGCTTGCAAAAGCTAAAACTCCTGCTACACTTAATAATGAGGGAGGATGCGGAGAAACGAAAAATACCGCGTCGATCTAACAGCATACCGATTAGGAGGAAACAGTTTGAGCACCTTACTTATCAAAAACGCGGACGCTATCGTCACGGTGGACGAGAAGGACCAAATACTTAAAAATGAGAGTATTCTTATAAAGGATAATGTTATAGAAGCCATAGGCGTTGGGCCTTTTACGGCGGATGAAACCATTGACGCTAAGGGTACATTTGTATACCCCGGGCTTGTGAACACGCACCATCACCTGTACCAGACTTTTACAAGAAACCTCAAGCAGGTACAAAACCTCGAGCTGTTTGATTGGCTTCGCGCGCTCTACGAGATATGGCGCGGTCTTAATGATGACTCGGTGTATTATAGCTCGCTTGTCGGCATGGGAGAGCTTTTAAAATACGGCTGCACCACCTGTATGGATCACCATTATGTGTTTCCGAAACATTCGGAGGGTTTTTTGGCGCGCCAGTTTGAGGCTTCTCAAGCACTTGGAATCAGGCTTTTTGCGACGCGCGGCAGCATGTCGCTCGGGCGAAGCGCAGGCGGTCTTCCCCCTGATGACCTCGTACAGGATGTGGATACCATTTTAAATGCAAGCCGCCGCGCCGTGGAGGGGTTCCACGACCCAAGCGAATTTTCCATGCGCAACATAGGCTTTGCACCTTGCTCACCCTTTAGCGTCAGTACGGACCTATTAAAGGAGTCCGCAAAGCTTGCAAGGTCTTTAGGCGTAAGGCTTCATACCCATTTGGGCGAAACCGAGGATGAAACGGAGTTTTGCTTGCAAACGCTCAAGATGCGCCCGCTTGCTTATATGGCACACTGCGACTTTGTTGGAAGTGATGTTTGGTATGCGCATGGTATCCATTTCAACGATGAGGAGCTTACTCTTCTTTCAAAGACGCAAACGGGTGTTGCACACTGCCCTGTATCTAATATGAAGCTCGCTTCGGGCGTGTGCCGCGTAAGCGACATGCTGAAATTGAACATCCCACTCGGGCTTGCCGTGGACGGAAGCGCCAGTAACGATTGTAGTAACCTCATAGCGGAGCTGCGCGCGGCATATCTTGTGCACCGTCTTACTTACAGCGAAAAAGCCCCCACAGGCTATGATTTATTAAAGATTGCAACGCGCGGTGGTGCAAAAATACTCGGGCGAAACGACATCGGAAGTCTTGAAAAGGGCAAGGCAGCTGACTTATTTCTGATTGACGTAACAAAAGTCGATTCTGTCGGCGCAACATTCGACCCTGCCAACTACCTTGGTACGGTGGGTTATTACCGCCCCGCCAAATACGTAATCGTCAACGGCCGTGTCGTATCAAGAGATGGTAACCTAACCGGTATCGACGAAGGACGCACGGTTGAACGGGCAAGTAAGCTCGTGACGGAGCTTATAGAGCGGGCGCAGATTTAGGCGCGGGTTGTAGGGCAAGGACCTTGCAACAGTCCACTGGCCAACTTAGGTAATGAAAAACGCATACATAAGGCCATCAGATAGATTTTATCGATGGCCTTTTCTATTATAAAAAATGACTGGTATATGCATTGAAAAAAGCTATACCTCGTGTATAATGGTTGGTGGAAAGGAAGGTTTTATGGACTTTTCACGTGTGCAGCTCAAAGATATTGAAACATTCCGACCCTATTTAAAAAAAATGAAGTTTAACACATGCGACTATACCGTAGGCGGTATTTTCATGTGGCGTGACTTTTTTCAAATGGAGTATCTTGTTGAAAACGACGTACTCTATTCCAGGCTTTTTACCGTCGATGGAGATTATTACAACAATCTTCCCATTTGCGACGATGTGGATGGGGCGCTTATAAGGCTTATATCTCATTTAAAGGAGCAGAACAAGCCTTGCAGGTTCTGTACCATACCTGAAAGCTATGTGCATCATTTTGAAAAGCTCGGCAACTCCATAGGCTATAACGTTGAGATCAGAGAACAGGTAAACTTTTTTGATTATCTCTATCAAGCGTCGGATTTGACAACGCTCAAAGGGAAAAAGTTTAGCGGGCAAAGAAACCAGATTAACAAATTCCTGCGCACCTACGACGAATGGTCATATGATGCGATTGATAGAAAAGACATTGACGGCATAAAAGCCTTCTTTAACGCCTATATGGAGGAGCGAAACGAAGCAAAGCCGTCTGAGAGCGCTTTGGAGGAAAACCGCATGACGCAAGAGGTGCTCGAAAATTTGGAAAGCTACAAAATGCTCGGTGGCGTACTCCGCGTAGGAAGTAAAATCGCAGGTTTTTCATTGGGCGAAATCGTGGATGATACACTGTTCGTCCACGTGGAAAAAGCGGATCGCTCTGTTGTAGGGGCTTACCAAATGCTCGTCAACCAATTCGCACTGAAGTTTGCGGATGAAAGCATACAGTTTATTAATCGCGAGGAGGATATGGGCGACGAAGGCTTAAGAACTGCGAAAAACGCGTATCATCCTGTGCAGTTGATTAAGAAGTATTTGGTTGAAGTAAAGTAAAAACGTTGTATAAGCAATAAGGGCATCCCACCGGGATGCCCTTAACTAATACTGCATTTCTTAAGCCGCTTGCTTATTCTTATTGATGCGCTTCACGAGGAGCAATAGAAGCGTACCTACCACGAGGAAGAAAACAATGGATCCGATGGCCCAATAAAGACCGTACTGCTCGGCTAGTGTCGCTTCAACCCCATGGTTAGAATACCAGTTGTGCATGCGGTACGAAAGCGTGCTGAAAACCAACGGGCCCACAAATGTGGAGGTCCTTCCGGCCACCGACAAAAAGCCGTAGAACTCGGTTGCCTTGTTTTCCGGCGCGAGCTGGCTCACCATCGAGCGGCTGACGGCCTGTGCACCGGACAGCGAGAAGCCCGCAATAAAGCCGATTACGTAAAACAGTATGATATTCGTAGTGAAGAACAGACTCGTTACGGAAAGCATCAATATTATAAGGGAAATGAGGATGGAGTCCCTGCTGTTCTTTTTGTCGGCAATCTTGCCGAACAGCAGCGCGCCTGCAGCACCCGAGAGCTGTATGATCATAACAAATACAATAAGCTCCGTCTGCTTCATGCCGAAAATCGTCGCACCGATGATGGCGGCAAAGTCCATCAGCATCATGATACCGTCGTTATAGATCAAAAAAGCGAACGTGTATTTGAGAAATTCCTTGTAACTCTTTACGGAGCGGAAAGTTTCATGAAGTTTAGTAAATGCGTGCCTTACGACGTTTTTCCCGGCGGGTAGTTGTTCCGCCTCACTCTTTTGCTTCACAAAAAAGAATGTGGGAAGTGCTGAAGCCAGATAAAACACGGCGGTTATTAAAAAAGCATAAGGGATTACTTCATTGCCGATAAGTTGTATGGGCACAAGCACGATTAAAAGAGCCGCTATGCCGCCAAGCATGCCGACTGCCCAGCCTTTACC
>JAEZLG010000170.1 GCA_023435855.1 Bacillota bacterium
ACAGTCGAAATCTCACCGATGTAGCCGCGTATGTTTGCTACGCTTTCAAGAAGCTTGCCTGCAATGGCGCTTAGGATACTATATGCCGCTTTGGTATCCTCATCAGGCTTTTGTAATTCAAGATGCAAATCGAGCTCGCCTTCAGACAGCTTATCCATGCTATGAAGGAGTTCCTGTACCCCTTCTTCCATGTATGCTGCCCGTTTTTCCTGGACGGCGCTTGCTATCTGAAGCTTGTCAAACACGCCCTGCAGCTCGGCTTTTCCTTTCTCCACATTGTCAATGATTTCGCGGCCCCATTTTGTGAGGAAGAACAGCGTATGGATTTCGAAGTTTATCATCAGGAAAATGGACAGAAAGAACGCCACATTGTTTTCATCCCCGAGCAGATGCTCCGGTTTTAGCAAATACAGAGCGATAAGCAGCACATTGACGATTGCGCCAAACGTAAGCAATAGCTTTTTGTCAAAATACAGCGCGGCGATAACGATGGACATGCAAATCATGTAATGCGGCGTAAGCATAAATTCATTCATGAACACCACCGCAAAAACGGCTATTGTAGGAATAAGAGGCATGAGAAGGGATTTTAAGAACCTGTTAATCTTTAAAAAATAAATGAGGGTTACCAATACCCCTACGACAAACGCTTCTCCGGCAACGATGTACTCGTTTCCAAACTTCTTAACGAACGCCTGTACAACAATCATTGCGACCATACCTAGGATCACAAGGAGCGCAACTAGGTCTACGCGCTTTAAGTCGTAGGCTGCCGCGTTTGCTTTCGTATTGTTTTCCATACAAATACCTGCTTTCACAGAAATGTAAGAGCCATATCCTATTTATATCGGCTTTTTTATAAAAATTCGTAGTATTCTTTACGTATAAAAAAAGAGCTGTTGCGCACAACAGCTCACATTTTTTATAATTTATTGCTTTTCGCCGCAGTCGGGGCAGAATTTCGCACCGGGGTCCAGCTTATGCCCGCATTTTTTGCACGCACCTGCCTCGGGTTTCTTATCGCCGCACTGTGCGCAGAACTTCGCATCGGCAGCGTTTGCATGCCCGTTGGAACAGGTCCAGCCTGCGCTTATTTCGGGCTTTTTCTCGCCGCACTGCGCGCAGAACTTCGCATCGGCGGCGTTCGCATGCCCGCTTGAACAAGACCAACCACCCTGCGGAGCCGCTTGCCGCTGGGCGGCGTTTTGCTGCATTTGCGATTGGTTTGTTTGCGAGAACGCTGCACCTACGCCTGCTGTGCCCTGCATGCCTATGCCCACGCCCATAAAGCCTGCCATGGAGCCTGCGCTGTTGCTGCCGGCGGCCTCGATGCCGCGCGCAATCGAGCCTTGCACATAGCCCTCACGTACACCGGGGTCGCCCAACATGGCGCCTTGGTTGCGCATGTTGATGAGTTTCTGGGATTCCTCGTCGTAGGATATGCTGCCGATACCGACGGAGAGCACTTCCATGCCGCGGTTTTGCTTCCATTCCTCATCAAGCGCCTCGCTCATGTATTTGCTCAGCTCTCTGCCCTTGCTCACCACGAAGGAGACGCGTTGCCCTTCAGCCGAAAGCTTGTTGACGGCAGCCGCAAGCGCTTCGATGAACTCGTTGAGGTACTGCTCATTGATTTCTTGAATATCCACACGTTCGGCGTTTCTTGGTACCGCCTCCTGATAGAATTTAATAGGATCGGTAATCTTAATGGAATACGTGCCGAAAGCGCGCAGGAAAAGCTCGCTGTTATAGAAATTATCGAAATAGTTAACGGGGTTGCGCGTGCCAAACTTGATGCCTTTAATCTCCTGGAGATTAATGTAGAACACCTTTTGTGAGGAGGAAGGCACGCCGCCAAATTTAAAGCGTGAGAAGGTCTCCTTGATTGTATCGCCAAGCTTCCCCGAGAACAAGGAAGGTAAAGAGGAATTATCCACCTTGTAATAAC
Organism: Bacillota bacterium; assembly: GCA_023435855.1. GTDB lineage: Bacteria > Bacillota > Clostridia > Christensenellales > CAG-138 > UBA7707. The sequence continues at coordinate 1,949 of JAEZLG010000170.1, forward strand.
CGGGTTCAGCGGTATAGTCGACCACCTTGCCGCCATCTACGAGCATCATGAACTGATTGTCGTATACGTGAATGATGGATCCGTTGGATACGGTGCTCGCCGTGCCCTTGGTGTTGGAGCTGCGTTTGTCACCCTTTCGTACCGTAACGCCTGTAGTGAACACGGTGGAATCGCTCATTTCGTTAGGCTCAAGCACCTCCAACCATTGGTCGGCAAGTCCTCCGCCTATTGCACCGGCAATCGCTTTAATAATACCCATATCTTACCTCCCTAAATAAAGATACGTCACTTTTCACCGCACAAGGCGGTTTTCTATCTACCATTGAGTGTAATACAAGTCATGAAAAATTACAAACTATAGGGTAAACCACCATTATTTTGAACGTTCCGAACACATTTGCCTTTTATTCAATACCAATGAAATAAAAATAACTTCACGCGGAAAACTACATACCATAGACGATATGCCTAAAAAGGGAGCGTAATACATGGAAAAGAGCCGTACATCGACCAATCGAGCTTTATTTGAGCTCAACGGGAAGCCCACATGGGGCGCATCCATACCGCAGGCATTGCAGCATGTGCTCGCTATGCTTGTCGGCAATATCACCCCGCCCATACTTGTCGCGCAGTTATTGGGGCTGCCCGAATCGGACAAAATTCTTTTGATGCAGGCCGCCATGCTCATAGGCGGCATCACGACGCTTCTTCAGCTGTTCCCTGTTTTGGGCTTTGGCATGGGGCTGCCAAACGTTATGGGTGTTGCGTTTGCCTACATGCCCATCCTCACTGCCATCGGCGTTACACACGGAATTTCTGCCATTTTCGGCTCGCAGCTGGTGGCGGCATTTGCATCAATATTTATCGGGATGCTCATGGGTAAAATACGAAGATTCTTCCCGCCTATCGTAAGCGGCACAGTGGTGTTGAGTATAGGTCTTTCGCTATACTCTACGGCAGTTACATATATGG
>JAEZLG010000238.1 GCA_023435855.1 Bacillota bacterium
TTACGGAACTCGCCAGATTGGCATTTTCCCGCGCGGGGCTCAAACGTGGCCCGACGGGCGACCAGATTGACCAAATCGAGCGTTGGCATACGAATTTCCATATGGATGCGGAGCTCATTTTGTTTGCTGCGGATTGCGCTTTAAACGCATCCTCCCCGTTTATGAAAATGAGAAAGCTCATTACCGAGTGGCACGAAAAAGGCGTTGCGACCTTAAATGCGGCCAGAGAAACGGTGGAAAATAAAAGGCATGAAACGGGCGGGAATGTTCCCCGCGCGCTCGATTATCCGCAACGCAAATACAGCGCAGACGACCTAAAGCATATCGGCATCGATTTGACGGACGAGGAGTAAAACCGTGACCTTACGAGAGCTTACCTACGAGTATGCGAAGCTTCGCGAAAGGGCATATGCTCAACGCGACGAGCGCGCGCGCGCGGCGTATGCCGCTATGCCGCGCTTAAAGGAGATTGACGACGAGCGCCGTCAGGCGGCATTTTCGCTGGGCGAAAGGCTCTTTAATGCCTTAGATCCGGAGCGCGAGCGCAAAACCGTTCATGAAATCGTTGCTTCGCTCAACGCGGAAGAAGCAGCGCTTTTGGAGATGAACGGGCTTAGTGCGGATTATTTACAACCGCATTTTCGTTGTGAGCTTTGCTCGGACACAGGGTATATTGGCGTTCGTGAAAAAACCATGTGCGACTGCATGAAGCGAAGGCTTGATATGGGTCGTTTTGAAAGATCATACATCCACCCCGACGAGCGTTTTGAGACATTCCGTACCGATATTTTTCCGGACGAATCGCAGAAAAAGCAAACGCTCCGCGCGAAAAAGGTGTGTGAGGAATATGCGGATATGTTTCCCAATAACGCTCCGAAAAGCCTGCTCCTTATGGGCAACTCGGGCCTTGGGAAAAGCTTTTTGCTAAATTGTGTATCCAACCGCGTTCATGAGCGCGGCCATAATGTATATAAGATAACGGCCTACAACCTCATCGAGACGGTAATGCAGAGCATCCGCTCAGGCGGTAACAAGCCTGACTTCCTGACGCCTGAGCTTCTCGTCATCGACGACCTCGGCACCGAGCAAATGATCAAAAACATTACCTGCGAAACGCTGTTTTCTATCGTTAATGAACGGCAGTCTTCCGATAAGGCTACGCTTATTGCTACGAACCTTTCGTTTGATAAGCTCATGGAGTTTTACGGCGATCGCCTGTTCTCACGCCTTATTGCCCCGAGGCAGTGCTCTGTGTTAAAGCTTGAAGGCGCGAATCTGCATATTGCAATACAATCATGAAGCAGGAAAAGCAATTAATATCAATAGATTATCCTCAAAAGCATACCGCAGGCAAGTTTTTTACAAAGCGTGCGGTTATTACGACCACGCTTTTGTTAGGTGTGCAGGTTTTAATTTACGCCGGGGTTAAGCCCATTGTGGAGCAGCTGCCTAAGGTCGATTTAAGCTTGCCCATAGATGCAATGATACCCTATGTTCCGGTTTTCTTCCTGCCGTATCTAATCTGCTTTGCCTATTGGGCATTGATGTATACGTATATTATTGGGCTAAATATTCGCCGCACGGCAAATCTTATCGTGACCGTGCTTTGCTCATCGGTGCTGATCGGATCGCTTTTTATTTTCATACCAACTGAAATGTCCCGACCGGAGGATTTAGGGAAAGGATTTTTCGGCTGGTTGGCTAAAATCGCCTACGCGGCAGACAGCCCCGTAAACCTGTTTCCGTCCTTCCATTGCTTTGCAAGCTGGATGTGCTTTATCGGTGTGCGCGGCGTGAAAGAGGTAAAACTTTGGCTTAAGATCGCCTCGTTCTTTGCGGCACTTCTCACTTTCGCTTCTACAATGCTTGTGAAGCAGCATTATTTTATGGATTTCATTCCCTCCGTGATCATCGCGGAGCTTTTCTGGTATCTGTCGCGCAAAACAAAAATGTATTTGCCTTTCGAACGATTCTTTTCGCGTCACAAATTGGAGGGAATATAATGGTCAAGTATGTATGCGAATCCTGCGGCGCGATAAGCCCTGCAAAAACCGCTTCCTACAAGTGCGATTGTGGTGGTTTGTTTCGCCTTTCATACCCGAAAAAGCGCATTGATTTTCAAAAGACCGCTATTTCCCGAGAAATATCACTCTTTAAATACGCCGATGCACTTCCTTTCGACACAGCAGCCGCACCATGGCGAGAAATGTCAATGGGTGAAGGAAATACGCCGCTTTTGCGACTTGGTAATGCGCTATACTGTAAGGCGGATTACTATATGCCGACACTCTCATTTAAGGATCGCGGCGCAGCGGTGCTCATGTTGGCGGCAAAAACGCTCGGTGTGAAGGAGGTTGTTGCGGATTCCAGCGGAAACGCCGGTACATCCATCGCTGCATACGGTGCGCGAGCGGATATATTGTGCCATATATTTGTGAGCGCTGCCACCTCCAAAAAGAAGCTTGAGCAGATCGAGGCGCATGGGGCGAAGCTTCATCTTATTGATGGGAGCAGGGAGGACGTGGCGAGTGCCGCGATTGCTTTTGTAAAAGAGCGAGGGCTTTTTTACGCGAGCCATATCTATAATCCTTTCTTTTACGAGGGAACAAAGACCTATGCGTATGAAGTATTTGAGCAGTTAAACTTTTCCATGCCGGATGTGTTTTTACTGCCCGTAGGTAACGGTACGTTGGTATTAGGAGTACACCTCGCACTCACAGAGCTTCGTGAGTGGGGGTATATCGACCGGATACCGCAGATAATTGCGGTGCAGGCAGAGACTTGTGCACCAATCGCAAAGGCATTTTTGCGCGGCGAAACGGAGGTTACTGCGGTTGAGAATACAGGAACAGCGGCAGAGGGAATTGCCATAGCCGCGCCTGCAAGAGGTGCAGATATTTTACGCGCTGTACGTGAAACAGGCGGAAATGTACTCACCGTAACGGATGAAGATATACTCTTAGCTCGTAAAGTTCTTGCCAGCATGGGGCTTTATGTGGAAACGACCTCAGCTGCGAGCTATGCTGCGTATGTAAAACTCAAAAAAGAAGCCTACATACAAGAAAAGTCGGTCGTTGTGCCATTGTGCGGTGCCGGTTTGAAGGGGTGAAGGCGTCTTTTTCTGCTACGAGGCAAAGGCAAGAATCCGGTTGTAATAATTGACAAAATTTAGAGAAGTGTGCCTTTACGTTTCTTCGAATAACTTCGACTTTTGTCGAAAAGCATGTCTATTCGTTGCACTTATATACGAAATATGTTATATTGCTCTTTACCTTAGGGGGAGGGAGGATTCACGTTGACTTATGGTCGTGATCCTGCAAACGTCCTCAGAGCTATAGGCATGCCCCCGAAGTATAAGGGCTACGCCTATGTACAGTATATCCTGATGCTGACACAGCAGCAGCAGGAATATATGTATCATCTGACGACGCAACTGTATCCAAGGGTCGCGCAGCGTTTTGACGTGACCCAGGTCTCTGTGGAACGAAACATCCGCTTTGCTATCAGGCGCACATGGGAAAGCGGCAACAAGACGGAATTGCGACGTTTGTTTTGTGTTTACGACGTCAGGTGGATACCCACAAATTCCGAATTCATTTCGGTTCTTACAGAGGTCATCATCAACGACCGCATGAAAGACGGTGTCCAGATTGCAATGCACTTTTGACTGAAACTTGTCCGCAGTTTTCAAGAAATACCCGCAACGGCTCGTGCGCAGGCCGCTGCGGGTATTTTTTGCATCATATAAGTGACATGCGCGTCACTGCTGCCCGCTGCGAGGTACGCGGTAAGTTATGTCGTTGAGAGGTATTCTAAATGGTACCGATTAAAAAATAAATAAAATAGCATATTGACGTCTTTAAGAAAGTGCGCTATAGTTAGCTACACAAGTAATTAACCAGTCGACAAGCGAGGTGAATACATTGGGAGAACTGACAACACAAAAGCCTATTTTCATACAGATTGCTGAAACACTGGAGGATGCCATCCTCTCGAGGGCACTGGGAGAGGAAACACAGGTGCCTTCCACAACGGAGATTTCCGTACGGTATGCCATCAATCCCGCAACGGCACTTAAGGGCGTCAATCTGCTGGTGGAACGAGGCATCCTGTATAAAAAAAGAGGGCTCGGTATGTTTGTAACTCCGGGGGCTGCGCGTATAATCGCGCAGAGCAGGAAGGAAGGGTTTATGGAGGAGTTTGTTTTAAAGCTTATTTGCGAGGCAAAAAAACTCGGCATTTCGGAAGGGGATGTTCTCGAAATGATCAAGAAAGGATATGCGCATGAACGGGATTGAAATACTCGGTGTCTACAAAAACTACGGCGCAACCGAGGCGCTCAAAGGTGTTAGCCTGACATTTGAAGAGGGCAAAATCTACGGGCTTCTCGGGCGAAACGGTGCAGGGAAGACAACGCTATTAAACATCATCTCGGGGAGACTTTTTTCAAGCGCCGGCGAGGTAAAAATAGACGGGCTCGATCCCATTACAAGCGATGAAGCGCTTTGCAAAGTGTTCATGATGGGCGATAAGAACCTGTACCCCGAAAGCATGCGTGTGAAGGAAGCTATCAAATGGGCGGGAGAGTTTTTACCGGGTTTTGATACCGGGTATGCCCATAAGCTTGCAAAGAAGTTTTCTTTGCCGCTTCGGTCAAAGATCAAAACGCTCTCAACGGGCTATGGTTCCATTTTTAAAATCGTGTTAGCACTTTCCACTTCCGCGCGCTATCTTTTGCTCGACGAGCCGGTGTTAGGTTTAGACGCAAACCATCGCGACCTTTTCTACAGGCTTCTTCTTGAAGATTTTGCCGATAAGAGCCGTGGGGTCATCATCTCCACCCACATCATCGAAGAGGTGCAGCATATCGTGGAGCGTGTTGTAATCCTTCACAACGGTGAAATACTGCGCAATGCCGATGCGGAAGTGCTTATGGCCGGAAGCTATTCAATAACCGGTGCAGCGGGAGCCGTGGATGCCTACGCTACAGGCCGCGAGCTCTTGGGCAGCGATTCGCTCGGCGGTATGAAGACCGCGTACATCATGGGTGAGCCGCCTCTGAGTCTGCCCGAGCATCTGGAGCTTGGAAAACCCGATCTTAAGCGTTTATTCATCAAGCTCACCGGTGAAAAGGAGGGGAACGCAATATGAGGCTTCGCGCAAGCTTGAAATATCAGTTAAATAGCTGCTTTACGTCGGCGGCATGGTTTTACGGTATCGTCTTGGTAATCAACATAGGCATTACGATCGCCAAATACTTTTTCCGAGACAGCGTAAACGTTTCCGGCATGGACTATACCACTCTTATATTTGTGTTCGTACTCGGTTTAAACGCTTATCGGGAATCGTTTAAGATGATGGCTATAAACGGTAGGACGCGCCGCACGGCGTTTGTTTCCATAACGCTTGCACCGCTTATCTTAGCCGCTTGTATGGCTGCTTTAGATATGCTTTTAGAACCGGCTTTCAAGGTGTTCTTTAACCAGTACAACTCGATTTATATCATGTTGTATAAGAATGCGCAATCCACTTTCGGAATCCTTGTCGAATATGGCTGGCGTGTGGTGCTGTATAGCCTCGTGATTCTCACGGGCGTGTGGATCAATGCATTGTACTATAGGATGAGTAAACCCTTAAAGGTCGGTGTTTCCGTAGGCGTACCGGTTATGATGTTCGTGGTGCTGCCTATTGTGGAGGCAAGCTATACGGGCGGTGCAATATTTAATGCAATCTTAGGTACAATTAGCTATATGTTTGGCTTAGGCGGAACAACTTCGAACCCAACGATGTTTTTACTGTGGGGACCCGTGCTTCTACTTGCCTCTGCAGGCATACTCTTAGTACTAATGTATAGGGCAGAGATTAAAGAGTAAATGAATCTAAAAAAAGACCGTCGCGTGTTTGCGCGACGGTCTTTTGATGTTGTAGAAATTACTTTTGCGCCTGTGAAACTGCCACCGATACGGCTACTGTCGCACCAACCATGGGGTTGTTGCCCATGCCGATGAGACCCATCATCTCCACGTGCGCCGGCACGGAGGAGGAGCCTGCAAACTGAGCGTCAGAGTGCATGCGGCCCAAAGTATCGGTCATGCCGTAGGACGCGGGGCCGGCTGCCATGTTATCCGGGTGCAGTGTCCTGCCGGTACCGCCGCCCGAAGCCACGGAGAAGTATTTTTTACCGTTCTCAATGCACCACTTTTTGTAAGTGCCGGCGACGGGATGCTGGAAGCGAGTGGGGTTGGTAGAGTTACCGGTAATGGAAACTTCGACTTGTTCGTGACGCATAATGGCCACGCCCTCGTTCACTTCGTCTGCACCGTAGCAGCGAACCTTCGCGCGGTCGCCGTCGGAGAAGGCAATCGTATTTGCGATTTTAAGCTCGCCCGTGTAGTAATCGTACTCGGTCTCTACATACGT
>JAEZLG010000241.1 GCA_023435855.1 Bacillota bacterium
ACCGTTGATTGCCTCCGCGGCATTTCCCGCCCCGTAAAGCTTCGGTTGTGCAATAACTGTACTTTGTGGTGGCTTTTCCGCTTCGACAACTTGTGCTGCAGCCGTTTCAACCTTTTCGAACAAAGACTTTTTAACATCTTCCGCATGCGGTAAAACGGATATTTCCGACTTTAACGCCGCAGTACGCGTCTCGGTTTTCATTGGCACAGATGACCTTAAAATGCGAACATCGCGCTTGGCCTGCTCTTTTAACTTGACCCTACCTATAAAACCGCCCTCCGCCAAAAACTCTGTCTCACCCGGTTTATCCGCAACAAGAAGCACCGCATGCACGTCAAACGGGCGAAGAACGGATCCTCTTAACCTTGCATCGAGCGCTACCTCACACAATACGCCGCGACCGTCCACCAGATACACTGTAAAAGTGCCTTCCGCTGCTCTGCGTAACAGTATCTCTATAAAAGTACCTTGCTTTTCGGTACGCACGCGCATGGTTCCCACAAGGTCCCCGGTCAGTATTAAGAGCTTTTCCATTTTTGCCTCCCGAAAAGTAAAAAAAGGCGGGCTTCGCGTATACTTCACGAAACCGAAAGGAAGCTTATTTGCTGCTTAGATGGGGTGGACCGAACACCGTGTGGTTTGGCTGCGAGGCGGATGAGCCTCGCTGCGCGCGTGCCGGTAAATTACTCCGCGCGGCGCCCGGTTCCCTCCTTTCATATATATGAAAGTGCTCCCGGGAATTATGTATGGTAAGATTGACTGTTTTTAAGCTATAATATAGAAAAATGACGTGCTCAAAAAAAGCTGATAGAAAGGCATTAGGCGAACATGAAAGAGCTTCGGGATGAACATGGGCAGACGCTCGCCGAATTTTTGGCCGCATACGATCCCAACAAATATCAGCGCCCCTCGGTGACGGTGGACATCGCGCTGTTTACGCTTTTGGAGAATTCCGGGCTATTTAGCCTGGCGGTGCTTCTAGTCAAGCGAGGGCGGCATCCATATATAAACGAATATGCGCTTCCGGGCGGATTTATCGAGCCGGGCGAGGAGCTTGTTGATGCCGCCAGTCGCGAACTTTTTGAAGAAACCGGTATGGAGGGATTTACGCTTAGACCGTTTGGTACATTTGGTACGGTGGATCGAGACCCTCGGACGCGTATCATAAGCGTAGGCCATTACGCGATTGCTCCTATGAGCTCACAAAAACCAAAAGCCGGCGACGATGCAGCTGCCGCTGCCTATTTTATTGTGGAAACACAGCTCGAAGCGAAAGCTGCCTCGGCAGAAACCTACCGGATGACGCTGTTCGGAAGCCGTATACTTACCGCGCGCGCAAAACTCCGCTATGATATGCTCGGCTCCTACCCGGCACCCGCCGGCAAAGGCGACCTTGCCGCCGACCATGCACATATACTGTTTTCAGCACTCGTTGCGCTAAATGCGCAGCCACGCGAACGCATCGCACGGTTATTAACGCTTGGCCGCCAAGAGCTCGAGATCGAAGCAATCGACGCGCTTGACCGTGCGCTTGCATGCATCCCTATAGTGTAAAATAGGGGGTGTTGATATGAGTAAGTGCGTTAAAAGCAAGCTTGCGCTTGTACTATCTACCGTTGCATCTTTATTGTTGATCGTTTCCGTGCTGTTTACCGCTTTACAGATTTCAATCAACGACCGCTCGTGGTTTGAGCGCGAATATGAAAAACTCAACCTGACGGAGAAAATCGGCATTTCAGTCAGCGACAGCACAGACGCCGTCATGCGCCTTATCGATTACATGGAAGGCCGCGTCGACACCATCGAGCTTACCGTACACCATTATGGCGAAGCCGTATCCATGTACAACGAGCGCGAAGCGGATCACATGATAGACGTCCGCAACCTATATCAGGCATGGCGTTTTGTGCGCACCTATGGTGCTATTTTTGGAGTTATACTACTTTTAGGCGCGTTCTTGCTTGCGAAAAAGGACTTCTTAGTGATTCTCGCGCGCGGCTTTCTTTACGCGTCCGCGGCTTTTATATTGCTCCTTGTGGGCATTGGCCTGTTTGCCTTTATAGACTTCAACGCATTCTGGACGGCGTTCCATTACTTATTTTTCACCAATGATCTGTGGTTATTAAACCCCTTGACCGACCGTATGATACTCATCTGCCCCGAGAGACTGTTTTCGGACATCGTACTGCGCTTTGCTTCACGCTTTGTACTTTGCTTTGCTCTGATGCTCGCGGCCGCGTTTTTTATAAAATACAGAGTAAAAGCAAGGTATGAACATGCACGCTGACGCATCTATTCTCAAAAATACAGCAGAGCCTCTGCTAAAAGAAGGCGGGCTTCTTCTTGCCATAGAAACCTCCTGCGATGAGACAGCTGCCGCCGTTTTAAATGCGCCTCGCAGTGTTCTTTCCATGAGCGTTTACACACAGATACCGCTCCATAAGCAATATGGCGGCGTGGTGCCGGAGCTTGCCTCAAGAAGCCATGTGGAGAAGCTCGGTCCCGTGGTTTCGGACGCACTAAATAAGGCAGGCTGTACGTTTCATGACATCGCCGCTGTGGCCGTAACCTACGGCCCCGGTCTTGTAGGTGCGCTTCTAACCGGTGTAAGTTATGCAAAAGGCCTCGCGCTGTCTTTGGATATCCCACTCATAGGCGTGAACCATATCGAGGGGCATATTGCCGCCAACTACATTTCTTACAGCGAGCTTGAACCGCCTTTTGTTTGCCTTGTTGCCTCCGGCGGGCACAGCCACATTGTGCTGGTGGAGGAGTATCGCAAATTCTCGCTCATAGGCAAAACGCGCGATGACGCAGCTGGTGAGGCGTTTGATAAGGCAGCTCGTGCGCTTGGGCTTTCCTACCCGGGCGGCCCCCAACTTGAACAGCTTGCTTTAAACGGCAACCCGAATGCCTTTGCCTTCCATTCCTCATTAAACGAGGGGGAGGGCTTCGACTTCAGCTTTTCAGGTATTAAAACAGCGGTTGTGAACCTTCTCCATACTGCGAAGCAAAAGGGGGAAGCGCTTTCCTATGCAGATGTTGCAGCCTCCTTCCAGCGTTCCGTCGTAAACGCACTCGCGGAAAAATCCGTCCGTGCCGCTTTAAGCCTTAGTAAAAATAAGCTTGCCCTTGCGGGCGGCGTAAGTGCCAACAAGTCTTTGCGTGAGGCCATGCGAATACGGGCTGATAAAGCAGGCATCTCTTTTTATTGCCCTGAGTTTCGCTTCTGTACCGATAACGCAGCCATGATCGGCTGTGCGGGCTATTACGCATTATTAAGCGGTGAACACTCAGAACTTTCTCTTAACGCAGTCCCCGCACTGACCCTCCAATAACGTTTGTATTTTTATACCGATAACGTTCTTATAAAAAATGCGATACAGCAAAGCTGTATCGCATTTTTTGGGCAGAATACTATTTGTATATTTCGTAAAAATATACGTTGTACTTTCTTTTATCATCATATATAATATATGAAATTTACCTGCGCCGAGTATGTGCGGCTGCGGAGAAGGAGGTTCTCATGAACGAAGGATCGATACAAATTTTAATCGTCATGGCCGTATACATGGCAGTGGTCATCGGAATCGGCGCTTATTTTGCCAAGCGCGCCAACCAAAATACGGAGAACTATTTTCTGGGCGGGCGCACGCTGGGGCCATGGGTAACCGCCATGAGCGCAGAAGCGTCGGATATGTCGGGCTGGCTTCTTATGGGTCTGCCTGGGGTAGCGTATTGGTGCGGTCTTGCGGATGCGGCGTGGACGGCCATAGGTTTGGCGATAGGTACGTATCTCAACTGGCTGATTGTTTCAAAAAGGCTTCGCCGTTACAGCGAAAAGGCAGGGAACGCGATCACGCTGCCCGAGTTTTTCTCCAATCGCTTCCGCGAGAATAAAAAGGTGCTGATGACGATATCGGCGCTGTTCATACTCGTATTTTTTACGGTCTATGCCGCAAGCTGCCTTGTTACCTGCGGCAAGCTGTTCTCCACGCTCTTTGGTGCTCCTTATGTTTCCATGATGATACTCGGTGCGGTATTCGTGCTCGTCTACACGCTCATCGGCGGGTTTTTGGCTGAAAGTGCATCGGACTTCATGCAGGCTATCGTTATGATTATAGCCCTTGTAACTGTTTTAACGGTGGGCATTGTTGCAGCAGGCGGACTTAATGCCGTACTCGACAATGCGAATTCTATTCCCGGCTTTCTGGAGTTTTTCGGCATAGCGAACCCTGCCGTTGATGAAAGCAAAATCCAAATCATAGAAAACGGTATGCCCGTGTTCAACGCGGCGCAGCCTTACGGATTTATTACCATTCTTTCCACCATGGCGTGGGGCTTGGGCTATTTCGGCATGCCGCAGGTGCTTTTGCGTTTCATGGCCATCCGTAAGGAAGGGGAACTCAAACGCTCGAGGCGCATCGCTGTAGTATGGGTCCTCATCTCCCTTTTTGCAGCCGTTTTCATCGGCATCGTAGGCAGAGCGCTGTACCCGGCGGAGCTTTTAAGCGCATCGGCGTCGGAAAATGTATTCATCCTCATTTCGACGAAGCTCTTGCCGCCGCTTTTAGCAGGCCTTATAATGTCCGGCATACTTGCTGCTACTATCAGCTCCTCAGATTCGTATCTGTTGATTGCGGCTTCTTCGGTTGCGAAAAATATCTATCACGGCATTATCAAAAAGAGTGCCTCCGATAAGGAAGTCATGCGCATTTCCCGCATCACGCTCCTTGTTATTACCCTCGTTGCCATTTTGATTGCGCTCGACGAAAAGAGCGTTATCTTCACTATTGTATCCTTTGCATGGGCAGGCTTCGGCGCTACATTTGGGCCGCTGATGCTGTTTTCCCTTTTCTTCAAGCGTACGAATCGTTCAGGTGCGATTGCAGGCGTATTGGGCGGCGGCGGCATGGTGTTTTTCTGGAAGCTCATCATCCGTCCGCTGGGCGGCGCATGGAATATCTACGAGCTGCTGCCTGCCTTCCTGTTCTCCTGCGCGCTTATCCTAATCGTTTCTCTCCTAACCGCACCTCCAGATAAAGAGCTGCAGGAAGAATTCGAGCAGGTACGCCTTGGCAGTGTAAGCGAAGCACAAAAGTAACCTTATGTATAACGGGGGAGCCTATAGGCTCTCCTGTTTCTTTCCTTCAATTTAAACTGGCTCCATACAGGCTCTATCTTTAGAAATTACCGTCTTATAGTGCCGTTGACAAAAGTTAGGCCTTGAATTAGAATAGTAATGCTATATCGCAAAATAAGCGATTGGTGTTGCGACGCGGGTGTAGCTCAGTGGCAGAGCGTCGGCTTCCCAAGCCGATAATGTGGG
>JAEZLG010000142.1 GCA_023435855.1 Bacillota bacterium
CCCGGAAATATTAATAGGATGGGTTGTATTGGGATCCAGTCCGGCCGCATCGAGCGCGACAAGAAGTTCAGCTTCGGTTGTAATGCTGCCTTCAACGGAAAATGGGCTAAAACCGCCGGTGTTTACAATGTAAGCGCTGTCAATCCCCGCAACTTCACCGCCGTCCACTGTAATGCGCTTTGATGCATCGAGTTGCGAATAAGCGGCTAAAGCGTCTACTGAAAGGCTGCCGCTGTTTACAAAAATTGCACCGTTGTTCACAAGCTTCGTTTCGTTGCCCGCTACATCGACCGAACCCGTTATGGTCATTGTGCCGCCGTTTATAGTAAGCGTGCCTCCGTTTTGCACAAAAAGCGTTCCGGCCGCAAAAAGCTGCCCGGATACGGATAGAGAAGCACTGTTTTCAATGATTACTGATCCTGAAGCCGGAATTTCAAATGTATCGGCAATTTCAAAAGCACCGCCAAGTGTTAGGGAGTTGTTCACGTCGTCATACGTAAGCGAAGGTTCAATTGCACTTAACGCGGCCAAGTCTGCCCACGAGTTGAGATTCGTCACGCCGCCTTCGGCAATGCTCCCAATCGGGAACAGCGTAATGACCAACAATATCGATAACAGAGCGTAGGAAATTCTGCGTTTCAATTCTTGATCCTCCTCAAGGGACGTCCTACCGCATGAAACATAACATAAGCATAAAAAAGCATACCGGAGTCTACTATATTTTGGTTACATATAGCATAACACACATCTTTTTCCGACGCATTCTGTTTTTACCTTATTATAGGAAGGGAAAGTAAAGTTTTACAAGCTGTTCATATTGCTCCTCCAATGAAATCATGAATTCAAAGTGGCGAGGATATTTGTCGTCGAACAAGGAAAAAAGCGCAGGCATACCGGGACGTATTCCGAGCATTTTTGACGCAGACCGGCGGCAAATAGACCGCCAATATGTTTCAGGATTTTGTTGAGGGAGCAATACCCCGTTAGCGTTGACTTTTTCATAGGCAAGTGCTATCATCAGGCTCATGTTTGACTATCATGTACATACCTGTTATTCGCAGGACGCCGATGTCCCACTTAGTGCACAGCTTGACGCAGCCGTTAGGGCGGGCTTTAAGGAAATATGTTTTACCGACCATGTGGACTTTGATTTAATCGCGGACGGGAAACCTTTTTACGCACCTGCCGATTTAAACGCGCTCAAAGAAGAGTTAAAGACAATTGCGCCGCTGTACCCGTCCATCACGGTAAAGCGCGGTGCCGAGGTATCCTTCTCAGATAAGCGCTGTGCCGACGCTGCGAAAGACTATATAAAAAACGCCGATCTTGATTTCGTGATCGGCTCGCTCCATGTGATCGACGGCATCGATACATATACGCACGAATTTTATGTGGGTAAAACGAAGGAGCAGGCCTATCGCCTCTATCTTTCGACGCTTGCAAATGTCATTCGCACCAACTCATATTTTTGTGCTATGGGGCACTACGATTTTGTGACAAAGTATGCGCCGTATCCCGACCGCAGCCTTACCTATTCTTTTGCACCGGATCTATTGGATACCATATTTACGTATCTGAATCAAAACGGGAAAACGCTGGAGCTTAATACCTCTGCGTGGCTTAACGGTCCCAATTGGGGTTTGGATGTGTACAAGCGATTTTCCGAGCTCGGCGGCGAGTTTGTTACAGTAGGCAGCGATGCGCACCGCTCCTCACGCGTCGGAGCGCGGTTTGATGAAGCCTATGAACTTCTACGCGCCGCAGGCATACGATACGTTGCGACGTATGACAAGATGAAGCCTACAATGCACAGAATACCTTAATTTCAACAAAATAAGGGCGTGCCTACAGGCACGCCCTTATTTTGTTGGAAACCATGGGATTGTCAAGGAGCACACCCCTTGACTTTATTCCGGCTTCGGCGGCATGTACGCCGAAACGGATGAAAGCCGTAGGCTTTTGTACCTTTCATGCTTTACCGCCCGGAAATGCGAAGCATTTTAGGTAAAGCGTGCCCCCTCACAAAAGTGCCACAGGGCACTTTTGTGACTTTACTTCACATATTCCGGCAGAAGTCTTTCGCAGTCTTCAACGTTTCTCGATAGATCCCTGATGTAGGAACTTAACGAGGACATCTTCACAACACCCGTCATGCCTAAAAACTCGCGGTTTACATTCATGAGTTGGCGATGGAGCGAGAGAAGTGCATTGAACCTTTCTCGCTGCGCATTAAGCTCATTTTCCCTGGACCTAAGCTGCGCGCGAAGCTCGGCGTTTTGCTCACGCGCGCGGGCGAGTTCGTTTTCGCTGCCCTCAATCGCGTCCTCAGCGCTTTTTAGTGCCGCACCCTTGGCGGCGCTGATGGCGAGTGTGCCGAGGTTTTCAAAAAACGCCACCACGTCGAGGCCTTCCACCTTGTCAAGATCGTTCACAACAGTGCTCATCACATCCACAAGGCTCAAAGAGCTCTTGCGCGGCCGCCCGGCACGGCGTATAGCAGGCGTCTCGCCGCATGGGTCTATGGCGCGTATCCCCTCTGAACGAAGCTCCGCAACCACTTCGTGCACGAGCTCCGGATTGTTTTTGATGAGGGAACGATATTTGTTCTGGTAACGCAGCATTGCCTTGTTATCTCCGCCGCCCATTTGAAGCGTACAGGCGCGCACGGATATGCCCTTTGCCTGTTCGGTGAGCACGGTTCTTAAAAGTGAGCGTATCTCCGCGTCCGTAAAGGGCACGAAGGCCGTGCAGCGGGCCGCACATGCGGCGCGATTTTCATCCTGCTTGATTTTAAGGTAATAGTAGTTACGGATGCTGTTGGGGCGGCGGCCCGTCTTTTTCGCGACGGCATCAAACACCGCCTTGAGTGGCCTGCCGCTTTCACGGCCGTGCTCCACTTCCGTGAAGAGCAAGCTCTCTTCTTCCGTTTTCCAGCCCGCATGGGCGGCGCGCGTTTCATTTGCCTGGTTCATGCTTAGCCCCCTATTTTTGTGTTGTTGCTATTATTACCCTTCGATTTCATCCATATACCACCATATACCCAATAAAAAACCAAAGCGGCAAATTTATTACTGCTTTGGTTCTTTATTTCTATGTATTGTTATGCTTTTTTTGAATCCTTTATGTGATAAGAAGAAACAGAAAGGATTCTTACATGTTTATTGTGGCAATTCTTCTATATTATCGGGGGTTCGGGGGCTGTTCGCAGTTCGCAATGGTCGTTCCGCTCCTTAAGGTCGCGGTACTCCCTTGCTCACTGGGCTTCCGCCTCGCTTTATCCGCCACTGGCGGCGCTTCGGCTCTACCCCCCGGAGGTTTGTTCCGGCTTTGACGACATGTGCGCGTCCGGCGAAGCCGGAGCCCTTTGGGCCCAGGCCTACGGCCTTGCGTGTCAAAACGGATGAAATCCGTAGGATTTCGTTCTTTACGCATCCGCCGCTCGCAACCTTAATTGTCGCCGCAGGCGACATCAGTAGTACCCGAAGGGTGGGAGAGTCCACAGACTCGACAGGCGAATGTGCAAAACCCCGAAGGGACTCAACCAAGTGTCCATAGGACACTTGGTTGAAACCTTACATTTCTAAGCTTCCCGCGGTGCGTGGGAACGGCAGTACGTCGCGGATGTTCGCCATGCCGGTAAGATACATGAGCACGCGCTCAAAGCCCAAACCATAGCCCGCATGCTCAACCCCGCCATAACGGCGAAGATCCAGGTACCAGCTGTAATCCTCCATGTTGAGGCCGAGTTCCTCCACGCGCTCCATAAGCTTATCGTAGCGCTCCTCGCGCTGGCTGCCGCCGATAATCTCACCTACACCCGGCACCAGAAGATCGGCTGCTGCAACGGTTTTCCCGTCATCGTTTTGGCGCATGTAGAACGCCTTAATGTCCTTAGGGTAATCCGTCACGAACACGGGCTTTTTAAATACCTTTTCGGCGATGTAGCGCTCATGCTCAGTCTGCAAGTCCGCACCCCACTTGACGGGGTACTTAAATTCCTCGCCCGAATCCTCCAAAAGCTTTATCGCCTCGGTATAGGTGATGCGGGCAAACTCGTTATCGACAACGTTTTGAAGCCTTTCCAAAAGAGTGTTGTCAACAAACGCATTGAAAAATTCGAGCTCATCGGGGCAGCGTTCCATGACGGTTTTGATGATGTGCTTCACCATGGCTTCCGCAATATCCATGTCGCGGCTCAAATCGCAAAATGCCATTTCCGGCTCTATCATCCAAAACTCGGCCGCGTGCCGCGCTGTAAAGGATTTTTCCGCACGGAAGGTCGGTCCGAAGGTATAAATGTCGCGAAACGCAAGGGCAAATGCCTCGCCGTAAAGCTGGCCGCTAACGGTGAGGTTCACAGGCTTTTCAAAGAAGTCCGAAGCATAATCGACCGTACCTGAAGGGGTTTTTGGTACCTTATCGAGTGGCAGCGTGGTTACCTGGAACATCTCGCCCGCGCCTTCACAGTCGCTTCCCGTTAGTATGGGGGTATGCACATACACAAAGCCCAAATCGTCGAAGAAACGGTGGATGGCCTGTGCCGCCACCGAGCGCACGCGAAACGTCGCCATAAACGCGTTCGTGCGAGGACGAAGGTGGTTGATGGTGCGCAAATATTCAAAGCTATGGCGCTTTTTTTGCAAAGGATAGTCAGGAGCGCATTTGGCCGCAATTTCTATTGTTTCGGCCTTGATTTCAAAAGGCTGCTTCGCCTCGGGCGTAAGCTCAAGCGTGCCCGTAACATACACGGCACAACCGGTAGAAAGCTCGCTTTTGACGTCTTCACCGATGCGTTCCTGCTCGAACACCACCTGTACGCTCTTAAAGCAAGAACCGTCCGTCAGCTCCAAAAAGCCCACATTTTTGCTCTCGCGCACGGTTTTGACCCAACCGCCTACATGTACCTCACCCGCATAACGTGCGGGATCTTTATAAAACTCGCTTAGCCTGATCACAGGAAACCCTCCCAGCATTTGCAACGATTGAAGGTAATTATACCCCAATAGCCCCGTTTTTGCAACGAAGCGGTTATAGGGCGTGTTTGAAAAATGGCAACGCACCCACTGGCGGCCGTTGGTCACATTTCCACTTTCCAAACACGCCTTAGGCCGAATGGCCGAAAGCTGTGAAATAAAAATATCCCTCTCTTTTGAAATACGCTCCCCCAATCCCACATGAAAATATACCGCTATCATTACAGTAGCATATCAAACAACGCTTTTGCATATACATGAAATGGTACAAGCCTGCGCCACGATTTGATCAATTATTGACCGAGGTGAATTCCATGTATGCAAGCCCCGTACCTCTTATTATCATTCGTGCGGATACACACGCACTCATTGAGGTAAACGGCCAATATATCGGCGAATGCGATAAGCAAAGCTATGTCGCCATGCCCGTTTCTGACAGCGGCGATTATTACGTATGCGCGCTGCCTCTCGGGGATGCCGAGCTTCGCTACCCCGTAACCCGCAAACTGAGCTTTGATTCGGGCGCGGTCACAGCACCGAATGCATCGGATGTGACGCTGTGCGCATGGCCCGGCGGCGTGTATGAGCTTTTTATCGAAACGGGCAGCTTTTTAAAGCATACGCGCCCTCCCTTTCCGCATACCATAGACACGCTCGAATAT
>JAEZLG010000161.1 GCA_023435855.1 Bacillota bacterium
TTATGTGAAAGTAGTGTAAAGGCCGCCAAGGCCTAATGTACAAACAAACGCACCGCAACGAAAGTCCGTTGCGGTGCACTTTTTATGTAATTTCTTATTCTCTTACTTTTTTTCGATTTTCTCTTCAAGTGCCGCTATGCGCGCCTGCAGCCGTTTGAGTTCTATCTCCACCGGGTCGGGCAGGTGAATCTGGTCAAGGTCCACACCCCGATCCTTATCGTCCATAGAAGGAGCGCTCTGCGTGCGCGTTGTACACTCCTCGATGGCGGGACAGCTGTCGAGCATACCGCACTCGGGCTGCGTGTCCGTACATGCAGGTGCTCCCGTTTCGGAAAACGGGCAGGAGGACATTTTCACCACGCGTCCGGGGACGCCAACGACGGTCGCACCGGCGGGTACTTCCTTCAATACCACCGCACCTGCGCCTATCTTAGCGCAGTCGCCCACGCGGAAGGGGCCGAGAACCTTGGCACCGCTTGCTATCATTACATGGCTGCCGATGGTGGGGTGGCGCTTGCCTGTATCCTTGCCCGTGCCGCCCAAAGTTACGCCCTGGTAGATGGTAACGTCGTCACCGATCACGGCAGTTTCGCCGATCACCACACCCATGCCGTGGTCTATAAAAAACCTGTCGCCGATAACAGCGCCCGGGTGTATTTCTATACCCGTCGTACGGCGGCTGCACTGTGAAATCATGCGTGCAAGAAGCTTAAAGCCATGTGTATGGAGGAAGTGTGTAACTCTATGCGTGCGCACGGCGCGAAAGCCCGGGTAACACAGAAACACCTCGAGGGCATTGCGCGCAGCGGGGTCGCGGTCGAGCACACAGCGGATATCGCTTTTAAACCTTTTAAACATACATACCAACCTAACTATCGTAAGAACATATTATATGCATGGTTGAAGGGATTGTCAATAAACGGGCAGGGAGTAGAATATATGAAAAGCGGATATCCGCTGGGATATCCGCCTTGTACCAAATTTCGCTTATTACCCATCCAACTGGTTCACAACACCTACAAATACAGGCAACCCGTCCACGGAAACGATATACAGAAAAGGCCTGTCGAGTATCATATCCGCGCGGTCGGTGGGCATGGCTGTGCCGGCAAAAGCAATTTCCGTATAGCTTGCCGCCTCGATGCCGTTTTCGTCGATGGCTATTTTGCTGCCCTGCTTTACGCCGCCGATGAAAAGCTTTTCACTCTTCGTAAAGCCTGAGAAATCCGCCGCATCGCCGATAAACGCATCTGTAATGCCCATGGCTTTTAGCGTATCGGAGAGCTCAACCTCTACGGAATAGTCGAATTTCGGCACGCTCCAGGTTATTTCACCATAACCGCCGCCCGTAGCACCGTTTAGAGCCATAGAGAACACGGCTGCGTCGTTTAGAATGTCCTCCGGCGTAACACCCTCGTTTGGCAGAACGAAGCGGATGCTGCCGTTTTTAAGCTGCAGTGATGCCGCAAGGAATTGCTCTGTCGTATCAAAGCTGCCAAAGCTTGTTCTATTCATAAAGTCGAAGCTGACGACGCTACCGTTCGCATTATGAAAATCCGCTTTATCGGTCTTATCCGCATTGAATCGGTCAATCCACTGGTCTTTATAATAGAGCGTGTTGATGAGAGCCATGAGTGTTTCGGGATCCATAGAAAAGCTTTCGGGGTCGCCGCCGAGAAGACCGTTTGTGCGTTCCTCAACCCAGCTTGCGATTTGTGCTTTATAATCTGTACCCGTAAAATCCGCCGCGATGCACTCGGCATAGTAGTTTTCGGCAATGCTGTTCAGCGTACTTTGGTCAAACTCGGCACGGCCATCGAGCCATGCGGAGTTAAAGACTTTGAAGCTGCCGTATTCGTTGTCGAAATAGAGGCTTCGAAACAGCTTGCCCGTTTCGCTCCTCAACAGTGCATCGTCTGTTCCGAGTGCAGCTAAAAGCTGCTCTTTGGTATTGCCGGCGGCACCTTCTACCGTCATGGCGAGTGCAAAAAACAGGCTTGCGGGGGAAACGAGCGCATTTTTACCGTCGGTATCGCTTAGCGCGAGCGCTGCGCTTTTTTCTAAGAAAGAGCGCACCGCGTTGAGGTAATTTTCGTCGATCTCCTCTCGTGCGGCATACTGTGCGTCGAAATCTTCATAACCTATGGCTTTGGGGTAAACGGGAGCTGAGAGCACAGTACCTTCCTCAAAGCTTGCAGGTGAGTTTGCCGGTGAGGGATCTTTTGTTGTGTCAGGCACACCGGGGGCAAAAGTGCACGAGGCGAGCATGAGCAATGCAAGTATAAAAGGGATAAGCTTTAGGTGTTTCATAGGCATCTCCTTTTTCGTTGAAGTTTCTATATTTTAAGGTAAGGGGAGGCGAGCCCCTTACCTTAAAAACGTCTGTGTTGCGAAAAAAGTTCCTCTATTCGAATTTCAAAAGCTCCGTGCCCGACATTTCAAAGATTTGTATAGAAAACGCATCGGGGTAGCCTTCGCCGTAGACCACGCGGGAAATACCGGAGTTGACAATCATCTTGGCGCAGATAACGCAGGGTTGATGCGTGCAGTAAAGCGTGGCGCCTTCAATGCTTAAGCCGAGTTTTGCCGCCTGTATGATGGCGTTTTGTTCTGCGTGAATGGCATAGCAAAGTTCATGCTTTGTGCCGGAGGGGATGTTGAGGTTTCGCCGCATGCATTCGCCGCGTTCCACGCAGCTTAAAACACCTGCGGGTGCCCCGTTATAGCCGGTTGTGAGGATGCGCTTGTTACGGACGATGACCGCACCGATTTTTCGGTTTTCCTGATAGCAGCTCGACCAAGTGCCTATGGTTTTCGCAAGCTCCATAAAACGCTTGTCCCATTTGGTCCATTCCTGCATGTACTTTCCTCCGTTATGGTATGAAATTTTATCCCGATGGCTTGCATGAATTATACCATGCGCAGCCAAAATATGTTAAGCTTTCACGAGCGATTTTTACGCATGCCGCGCGTATGAATAAAAGGCCTGCCCTATGCTGTAAAATCCTACCGGGTAGAAATTGCGAAACAAATGTGAAAAAATGCCTAAGTAGGTTGAAAAGGCAAATGGCTTGCGCTATGATAACAATTGTGTTAGCACTCCAAACATTAGAGTGCTAACACAGCCATCAATCCATACTTAACCATACATGTAAGGAGGCTATACAACTATGAAACTCAAACCCCTCGCCGATCGCGTTGTTCTCAAGTCCATCGAGGCCGAGGAAACCACCAAGAGCGGCATCATCCTCACCGGCAGCGCCAAGGAAAAACCGCAGGTTTCCGAAGTAATCGCCGTCGGCCCTGGCGGTGTCGTAGAGGGCAAAGAGATCACCATGTACGTCAACGTCGGCGATAAGGTGATCTTAAGCAAATACTCCGGCACCGAAATCAAGCTCGACGGGCAGGAATACACCGTCGTGCGCCAGAACGACATTCTCGCGGTCGTAGAGTAAAGAAGGAGGAAATTATTCATGGCAAAGCAGCTTAAATACGGCGAGGAAGCTCGTCGCGCTCTTGAAAGGGGCATGAATGCCCTGGCGGATACCGTAAAGATTACCCTTGGGCCCAAGGGCAGAAACGTCGTTCTCGATAAGAAATACGGTGCTCCCCTCATCGTGAACGATGGCGTGACCATCGCCAAGGAAATCGAACTCGAAGATCCGTTTGAAAATATGGGTGCTCAGCTCATCAAGGAAGTCGCCACCAAGACCAACGACGTCGCAGGCGACGGCACCACCACTGCCACACTCCTTGCCCAGGCTATGATTCGCGAAGGCATGAAAAACGTGGTTGCCGGTGCGAACCCCATGGTATTGAAGCGCGGTATCCTCTCGGCTGTCGACGAAGCGGTTAACGGTCTTAAAGGCCTATCAAAGCCCGTTGAAAACAAGCAGGCAATCGCACAGGTCGCTGCTATTTCCGCAGGCGACGATGAAATCGGCGTTCTCATCAGTGACGCTATGGAAAAGGTCGGCAACGACGGCGTCATTACCGTGGAAGAATCTAAGACCATGAAGACTGAGCTTAAGGGCGTGGAAGGTATGCAGTTTGACCGCGGCTATGCCTCCGCCTATATGGTCACCGATACCGAGAAAATGGAAGCGGTGCTCGACAACCCGTACATCCTTATCACCGATAAAAAGATCAGCAACATACAGGAAGTTCTCCCCATCCTCGAAGTCGTGGTGCAGCAGGGCCGCAAGCTCCTCATCATCGCGGACGACGTGGAAGGCGAAGCGCTCGCAACCCTTATCGTGAACAAACTGCGCGGCACGTTCACCTGCGTGGCTGTTAAGGCCCCGGGCTTTGGCGACAGGCGCAAGGCTATGCTCGAAGATATCGCCATCCTCACCGGCGGCCAGGTTATCTCTGAGGAGCTCGGCCTCGATCTTAAAGAAGCCAAGATCGATATGCTTGGCAATGCCCGTCAGGTCAAGGTCGACAAAGAAAACACCACCATCGTGGAAGGCGCGGGCAGCGCAAGCGACATTAAGGCCCGTATCGCCTCCATCCGTGCGCAGATTGAGGAAACCACCTCCGATTACGATCGTGAAAAGCTTCAGGAGAGGCTTGCTAAGCTCGCAGGCGGCGTAGCCGTCGTGGCAGTGGGTGCGGCCACCGAAGTGGAAATGAAGGAAATCAAGCTCCGCATCGAAGATGCACTCAACGCGACCCGCGCGGCCGTGGAAGAGGGCATCGTGCCGGGCGGCGGCGTAGCGTTCCTCAACGTGATCGAAAAGGTCAAGGCTCTTGCAGAAAAGAGCGAGGGCGATGAGAAGACCGGCGTCAACATCGTTGTGCGCGCGCTTGAAGAACCCGTACGCCAGATCTCTGCAAACGCGGGTCTTGAGGGTTCCGTAATCGTGGATACCATCCGCAAGGCCAACAAGCCCGGTTACGGCTTCGACGCTAAGAAGGATGAATACTGCATGATGACCGAGCACGGCATTATCGACCCGACCAAGGTGTCGAGAAGCGCTCTGCAGAATGCTGCTTCCATCGCGGCGATGGTACTCACCACCGAAAGCCTCGTATGCGACATCCCCACCCCGCCGGCGGCTCCCGCAGGTGGGCCGGGCATGGGCGGTATGGACGGAATGTATTAAGGCTTCGCCTTTCCAAAAAGTGGCCCGATGGGCCACTTTTTTGATGAAAACGTTTCAGAAAGTGCCTGCTCGTGCCTCGCGGCCGGCGCTTTCTGATAGGAAAGAAAACCTCCGGTTTTCAATCCGTTTCGCCACGCAAGGCCATGGGCCTTGGCCTAAAAGGCTCCGGCTTTGCCGGACGTGTACACGCCGCCTAAGCCGGAATGAAATAAATGGGCTTCGGCCCCTTTATAATCCCCAATGCTCAAGGGCTCCGCCCCCGGAACCCCTATTTAATTCCCCTCCGTGGAAGGGTGCCCGAAGGGTGGGATGATTTATCCCGCCGCATTAATGTTTTTATTTGTTATTTCGAACGGAGCGTAGCGGAGTGAGAAATCCCCTGCATGGAGCCGCATAGGTCGGAAAACCGCTAGCTGCGTGCCGATGGTATATCTATAGCTCCGGGGGATTTCTCGCCTCGCTCGAAATGACAGTGTAAACCACGTCCCGCATTTCCGAAACCACCCGTAGGGGCGGATAGCATCCGCCCGCCATGTTTTTGCAAAGGGCTGTATCCTCCATGTAGGGCGGGAT
>JAEZLG010000177.1 GCA_023435855.1 Bacillota bacterium
CAATTATGGTGCTTCTCGCTACAACCGCCATCGATATCATTTACGGCTTTATTGATCCACGCGTTAAAGCAGCGCAATTTGATTAAGGAGGACGGAATTTATGAAAAACACATATAAACAGGCATTCCGTTCCCCGAAATTCCTGGTCGGTTTTATCATTATGGCGGCGCTATTACTTACGCTTGTTGTGTATCCGCTTATCAACCCCGGTGACCCTCTCGAGATGATAGGCCTTGGCTCCTTCTTAAAGCCCGGTATTTATGTATCGCTATACGATGCGGTTGACGCCGAGAAGGTGACCATAAAGCTAAGCGGTGCCGATGAAAAACGCATTGATAAGATCCTCAAGGAAGAGGATCGTGTCGCCATGCTTGATTATCTAAAGGTAATCGGCATTTATGTGGAGGATGTCGATCCCTCGGATACGGATACGCTCCTCGCCCTTTGGTGGCAAAATTACGACGTCTCCCAAAGGCCTGCGGGCATGACCAAGGCATTGAGAAACTATTATATGCGTCTAAACAACTCCCTCGAGAGTGCCAAGCGCGGAGCGACGCTCATCATAGCCGAATACGATGAGGAAACGGGCGAAATTATCGAACATGAAACCATCGTCAACACGGACTATGTGAATACCAAGGATGTCGCAAACGTTAAGGTCCTGCCGCTCGGCACGGAAAGTTTCGGGCGAGATGTGCTCAAGGAGCTTGTGTCTGCTACCGGCACGTCACTCCGTATCGGCCTTATCGCAGGTGCTATCGCAACCATTATCGGGCTCATGCTGGGGCTTCTTGCCGGCTACGTTGGTGGTGTTTGCGACGACATTATCATGTTCATCATAAACCTGTTCACGGTTATCCCAAACTTTGTGCTGTTACTGCTGATTTCTTCTAGCATAAGCCAGGATCAACGCGGTCCGTCCACCGTGGCAATTGTGATTGGTGTAACTGCATGGGTATGGACGGCACGTTCCGTGCGCTCGCAGGTTATATCGCTTCGAAACCGAGAACACGTGAATCTTTCAAAGATTTCAGGCCACAGCCTTATGCGCATCATATTCACGGATATTCTTCCCTACATCGCCTCGTATGTGGTGATGGCGTTTATTCTGCAAATCAGCTCTGCGATTCTTGCCGAAGCCTCGCTCTCGATGATCGGCCTCGGGTCCAAGACAACCGCTGAGCCAACGCTCGGTATCATGATGAACTGGGCAATGCTTTATACAGCGCATCTCAACGGCTCTTGGTGGGCATATCTGCCTGCGTTAATCGTAATCGCGCTTATAAGCTTCTCTTTAAACCTTATGAATACCGGACTCGATCAGGTGTTCAACCCAACGCTTCGAGATTAGGAGGCCGGTTATGGGAAACGTACTGCTTGAGGTAAAAGACCTCTCCACCAAATACATCACCCGCTTCCACGAGGACATCTATGCCGTAGACGGCGTCTCCCTCAAAATCGAGGAGGGTAAATCACTTGGGATTGCGGGCGAGAGCGGCTGCGGTAAATCGACGCTTGCATTGAGCCTCATGGGTTACTATTTTGCACCGCTTCATTACATCAAGGGTGAAATCATTGTGGACGGTAAGAACATTACCGCCATGAAACCGGACGACGTGCGCAAATCCGTTCTCGGCACGGAAATAGCCTATATACCGCAGGCGGCTATGAATGCGCTCAACCCCACACGCAAGATCATCCACTTTGTAGAGGATGTAATACTAGCGCACCAGCCGAAAACCACAAAAAAAGAAATATTGGAGCTCGCTAAGGATCGCTTCAAAGTACTCGGACTTCCCGAGAGCGTACTTTACCGCTTTCCTGTGGAGTTATCGGGCGGCATGAAGCAGCGCACCGTAATTGCCATTTCCACCATCTTAAAGCCCAAGGTACTCATCGCTGACGAACCGTCGAGTGCGCTTGACGTAACGAGCCAGAAGATGGTCATTAAAATGCTGCGCGACCTTATGGAAAAGGGCTTCATCAAGTCCATGATATTCATCACCCATGAGCTGCCGCTTCTTTATAATGTTACCGACGATATCATGGTGATGTACGCAGGGCAAATCGTGGAGCAGGGCACAGCCAAGGAAATGGTGTTTGATCCCATACACCCGTACTCCAAGGGGCTTATGGGCTCCATTATCGTCCCCGAGGAGGGTACGCGCGATGTAAAGCTCGCCGCAATACCCGGCACGCCTCCAAACCTCAAAAAGCCGCCGTTTGGGTGTAGATTCGCAGAGCGCTGCAAGTATGTGAAGCCCGAATGCATAGTATCAAACATATCGTATACGCAATTTGGCAAAGGCCGGGCTTACCGCTGCATCATTGGCGTTGATAAGCTGAGGGAGGTATACGAGAATGAGTAAGTGTGCACAGCGTATCGATGTAGAAAGTTGTCCGCTCTGCTTAAGCGGTGAAGGCGTTACGAAAGTTTATGGCATAGGCAAAAAAAGCAACCTCGCCGTTGACCATGTGGATTTTTGCTTCCGCGAGGGAGAGCTTATTTCCATCGTAGGGGAAAGCGGTTCGGGTAAGACAACGCTTGCTAAGATGCTCTTAGGGCTTACGAGCGTCACCGAGGGTGATATCTTTTTCCAAGGCAAAAAGCGCGACATCAGCACGCAGGCTAAGCGAAAGGAATACTGGAAAAACATACAGGCTATATTCCAAGATCCTTTTTCGTCCTATAACGTTTTCCATAAAATCGACTCGGTGCTGTTGGATTGCATCCATATGCGCGGCGGCCGCCACCTTCCCTACGAAAAAAAGGTGGAGATGATGACCGAGGCGTGCTGCTTTGTAAACTTAAAGTTTGCGGAGCTTACCAACAAATACCCGTTTGAGCTGTCGGGCGGACAGATGCAGCGCCTCATGATTGCGCGCGTATTCTTGCTTCGGCCTAAAATCCTCTTAGCGGATGAGCCTACTTCCATGATCGATGCCTGCTCGCGCGCAACCATACTCGATATGCTTTTGCAGCTTCGCGATGAGATCGGCATGACGATTATATTTATAACACACGATATTGGCCTTGCCTACTACATTTCCGACTCCGTGTATATCATGGAGCGCGGTAAGTTTGTGGAGTGCGGTACTGCGGATGAAGTGATACTCAACCCGAAGGCGGAATACACAAAGCGCCTCATCAACGACGTGCCGAAAATTTACGAGCCTTGGGACCTTTCTACGGTCTAAACCGCGTTAAAGGAGAGACAACAATGGATGTCAAAAACCTAATCGCACAGATGACGCTTGAAGAAAAGGCGTCGCTTTGCTCCGGCATAGATTTCTGGCACACAAAACCCATTGAGCGCCTACATATACCCTCCGTCATGGTGAGTGACGGACCGCACGGGCTGCGCAAGCAGGACGAACACGCCGATCACCTAGCGATGAACGAAAGCATCAAGGCCGTTTGCTTCCCTGCCGGGAGCGCTATGGCAGCGTCGTTTGACACAGAGCTTTTCCATACGCTTGGTGATGCTTTGGGCACCTCCTGTAAAGCTGAAAAGCTCGCGGTCGTTCTCGGTCCTGCCATCAACATCAAGCGCTCGCCGCTTTGCGGCCGCAACTTCGAGTATCTTTCCGAAGACCCGTACCTTGCGGGCAAAGAAGCGGCAGCGTATATCAAGGGCGTACAGAGCCATAACGTAGGCGTGAGTGTGAAACACTATGCTGCCAACAACCAGGAACACAGGCGTATGTCAGGGAGTTCCGTGATAGATGAGCGCACCATGCGCGAAATTTACCTTGCGGCATTTGAGACTGCCGTAAAGGAAGCTAAGCCATGGACGATTATGGCGAGCTACAACCGCATCAATGGCGTTTATGCCACCGAATCAAGGCTGTACCTTACCGAAATACTGCGAAACGAGTGGGGCTTTGACGGCTTTGTGGTAAGTGACTGGGGTGCTGTGAGTGACCGCGTGCGGGGTATTGTAGCGGGGATGGACCTTGAAATGCCCTCTTCAAACGGCGTGAA
>JAEZLG010000192.1 GCA_023435855.1 Bacillota bacterium
TTCCCGAAGCGCAGCAGAAGGTAGACGCGTTTAAGTGGGAAGTTGCCAACTCTCTCAACGTTAACCTTAAACAGGGCTACAACGGTGACCTGACCTCACGTGAGGCGGGTTCCATCGGAGGCGAAATGGTGAAGCGCATGATCGCTTACGCCGAAACGAATCTCAAAAAGTAATAAAAGCTTGGGCATAGCCCGAGATAACTAAAAAGAAAGGAGATACAATAATGGCTAACAATTCCAGCACCCTCGCGACCAACAACCAAATGAAGCAGTTGCTTCAGAATTTGAAAACTGAGGTAGCTTCTTCGCTGAACGTCAACCTCCAGGAGGGCTACAACGGTGACATCACTGCTCGCGAGGCAGGTTCCATCGGCGGCGAAATGGTGAAGCGCATGATCGCTTATGCCCAGAACAACATGGGCGGCACATCCGGCAACATCATGAAATAACGATTAGCCCTTACTACAACTGAAGAGTGGGTTATCAATCGCGCGCATGGTGTGGCCATGCGCGCGAATTTCGCTGCGCTTTCGCTAAAATGGCTGTGCCATTTTCGCGAGACCTTCGGGGCTTTTACACATCCGCCTCTCGCGCTTCGGCGCTCCCGGGCGGCGGTTGCGAGAGGAACGAAAACCTACGGTTTTCATCCGTTTCGGTGTACACGCCACCGAAGCCGGAATTAAAATTAAGGGGTTATGACCCCTTAATGATCCCCTGAGGCCGGCCCTTACATCGCACTCGTAGGGGGCGGCGTCCTCGACGCCCCGTACCCCAAGAAGGCTATTCCGTCTTCAAACTTCTATCAAACAGACGCTCTACCGCTTTTTGCGGATCTAAGCCTAAAAACAGCGCGTCGTACACAGCGTCGCATATAGGAAGCTCAGCGCCGTATTTTTGCGAAAGGAATTTCATCGCTTTTAAGGTATCTACGCCCTCCGCGAGCTTATCGTAGGGCTCGTTTTTTACAAACGCTTCGCCAAATCGGCGGTTATGGCTTAGCGGCGAGAACACCGTGGCTGCATAATCCCCCAAATGACATAGGCCGTAGGCCGAGTTGGGGTTGCCACCCATCGCTTTAATAAGCCGCGCCACCTCGTGCGTGCCGCGCGAGCATAATGCGCCTTTGAGCGAGGAGAGTTGAAGCGCGTCAAGAACGCCTGCAGCTATGCCTATCACGTTCTTTGCCGCTGCGCCGACCTCGTTGCCGATCATGTCGCTGCCGTAATAAAAGCGGATGAGCTCGCTTGAAAACACATCCACCAGCATGCTTTTTACATCGCTGTCAGGGCTGTCGATCACCATACAGTTTGGGATACCTGCGGTAAACTCCTGCACATGCCCCGGGCCTAACCATACCGCGACGCGTGAGCCTAAAGGTGCATTTTCAATTACGATTTCAGACAGTCTTTTGCCGCTGCCCGTCTCCAAACCCTTCATGCAGAGCACAAAAAGCTTAGGTTCATTTGTTTGCGCGCGGATTTCGCCCATGAGCGAGCGGAGGCCCTGCGAATTTACGCTTATGACGATAACTTCACCATGCAATGTTTCGTTTAAATCGCTTGTAAGGCGCACACGCGGTGAAAGCGTTGTAAGGCCATTCGTGCGATTATCTAAAAATGCCTGAAAATGCTTGGAGTTTTGCCTTCCGTAAAGCGTTACTTCATGGGAGTGCCCATCTAAATACCATGCGAGAAAAGCGCCCCAGCGCCCGCAGCCTATTACACTAATCTTCATATTTCTTCCGCCTCGTTGAGTAGCACCATGTGCACATGGTCCTCCCAAATGCCATTGATTTGTAAATATTTTCGGGAAATACCCTCGTTCACAAAGCCCGCCTTTTCCGCCGCGCGAAGCGAAGCCTTGTTTTTAGGCATGATGTTCGCTTCAAGCCTGTGTAAGCCGATATCGCGAAACGCAATATCCGTAAGTTTTATAAGCGCTTCCGTCATGAGCCCCTTGTTGATTTCGTCTTTATCGAGCCTGTAGCCTACGAAGCACGAACGAAACGCACCCATCACGATGGTGCTTAAAGAAAGCATGCCGATAATGCGCGATTCGCCGATGTAAGAAAGCCAGAACTTTGCGGCGGTGCCGTTTGCTAACCGTTCAACGTCCGCCTGTAAAAAGCTCCTTTGGCAGCTTTTGGTGAAAAATGTCTCGTCACGCACGGGCTCGGTAGCGCGTAAAAACTCGCGGTTCCTTAAAAAGTATTCCGTCACGAGAGGTGCAAGCCGCGGGTGGGAAAGCGTCATTACAAGCCGATCCGTATAATATTCGCTTCGCACCATACCTATCGCCGCCTTTCTTTATGCGCTATCCACCAGTTTACCACAGCGCTAATAGGATGGGTAGACGCTGTAAAGCATAAAGTATACAATAAAAAAATCGAACCGTGTGCTTTGGAGGCATGTTATGAAACAAAAGGCGGTATGCTTTACACTTGTTATTCTTATAGTTTTTACGCTGTTTGGCTGCGATACTTTGGGGCAAAGCGCGGGGAATGATCCTGCTATAGTCGTATCAAAAAAACCGCAAACGCCCGAGGTTTTGTTTACACCCGTGCTTACATATTCGCCTTCTCCTGATCCCACGGTGGTACCTACTTCTAAACCTACCGAAACGCCCGAGGGGATGGTAGCGCTCAACGAGGATTTCTATTTTGTACCGCTTGATGAGTCTATAAAAGAACGCATTACAGGCTTAAGCTATCCGAGCGACGACAGCGACGCTGCTATAAGTTACGACGATCTTCGCTACATCCATATTTTGCATGTGGATTTTGAAGGGAGTACGCTTGAAGGCGAGCTTATCGTCAACAAAAATGTCGCAGAGGAGGTCATGGAGATATTCCATGCGCTTTATGTTGCTGAGTATCCTCTCACATCCGTCAATTTGGTGGACATTTACGGCGAAGCGGCGGATGATAACATATCTATGGCGGCAAACAACACCTCCGCATTTAATTACCGCGTCGTTGCGGGCAGCAAAAAACTTTCCATGCACAGCTACGGCCTCGCCATAGATATAAACCCGCTGCTAAATCCCTATGTGAAGCGTGACGGAAGCGTTTCACCTATAAGCGGCAAAGAATATGCCGACCGCTCCGAGGATTTTCAGGGCAAGATTGATTACGATGATCTTTGTTACAAGCTTTTTATTGAACACGGATGGACATGGGGCGGGGATTGGAAAAGTTCCAAGGATTATCAGCATTTTTCCAAAGAGTTAGATTGAATAAATTGCCGTATCGCGCATATCTATCATTAGAAAGCCTTAGGGCGTGTTTGGAAAATGGCAACACGCCTCTTGGCGGCTCTTTTTCCGCCATGCTGCGTTAAATTTCCTTGAAATACTTACGGTATTTCTGCGGGAAATTTGCCTTGCCTGGCAAAAAAATAGCTCGCCAATAAGCATGTTTCCACTTCCCAAACATGCCCTAGGGCTCTATCGGAGGTGCGCATGAAAGGTTCAAAAGCGGCGAATATAGCCCAAACGGGCATCTGGATGCCTATTTTGAAGGGCGCGCTCATCGCATCGGCGCTCAGCATAGCGCTGATTGTGCTGTTTGCGGTGATATTAAAACAAGAGTGGGCAAATGCGGAAAGCATACCCGTAGCTAATGCCGGCATCAAGGTGCTCTCAGCTGCGCTCGCGGCATTTATCGCAACGCGAAAATGTAAGGAGCGCTGCTGGCTTGTAGGGCTTCTCTCAGGTCTTTTGTACACGCTTCTCGCATTTATGGTGTTCTCCATACTGGCGGATTCGTTCTCCTTCTCTTTGGCGCTTCTTTCCGATATGGGGATTGGCGCTTTGGCGGGGATGCTGACGGCGATGCTGATGCAGATGTTAAAGCGCTGAAGCGCTTTCAACCAAGTGACCTGCGGGTCACTTGGTTGAGATCCTTCGGGGTTTTTTCGCATCCGCCTCTCGCGCTTCGGTGCTCCCACCCTACGGGTACTACTGATGTCGCTTGCAGCGACAATTAAGGTTGCGGGCGGCGGATGCGTAAGGAATGAAAACCTACGGTTTTCATCCGTTTTGACGCGCATGTCGTCAAAGCCGGAAATTCATCAAGGGGTTGCGCCCCCTTGATAATTCCCTTGGCTTTCGGGGGCTTACAGCCCCCGAACCCCTATAATTCCCCTCCTTGGAGGGGTGTCCCGTAGTGACGGGGTGGTTTTCCGACTGCTTCCATTTCCCCCCTTGTTTCTCCGTGCAACCATGTGTATAATACCGTGTAGGAAATCCATCAATGGGGGTATACCTATGAAGCATATTAAAATCATCCAAAAGCCCTGCATGAACACGTCCGCCAACTCCGGCTGCGGCGAATGCCAGGCGTCCTGTCAGTCCGCCTGCAAAACCTCCTGCACGGTCGCCAACCAGACCTGCAAGAACGAGCAGAAATAACCCTGCACAAACGGCGCAACGCTGAACGAGCAGTAATTTCCGATTACTGCTCTTTGTTGTTTTAGGTTACTAAGGTTACAAGGAGTATACATTGATTCACGCATTTACATTTCAAAACGAATATTACGCGCTCGACGTGGAAAGCGGAGCACTCCATGCGCTCGATCAAATAGCCTTCGATGTGGTAAGCGCGCTTGAAAACGAGAAAGATCCTTATGCACTTCCTTATGATGCATCTCAAGTCGAGGAGATTTTATCTGAACTCGATGAGCTTAAAAATGAAGGCGCTTTTCTTTCGCCGGAGCCTCAAATACCCGCGGGCAAAGCGCAAAAGCAAATCGTCAAGGCCATGTGTTTGCATATCGCACACGACTGTAACTTAAGGTGCAAGTACTGCTTCGCAGGCACGGGGGAGTTCCATGGTGAGCGTATGCTCATGCGTGCGGACACGGGCAAAAAGGCGCTCGATTTTCTTATCGCACATTCCGGCAACCGCCGCCATCTTGAGGTAGACCTTTTCGGCGGCGAGCCGCTTATGAACTTTTCCGCCGTGAAGGAAATCGTCGCTTATGGGCGCGAGCTTGAAAAGAAGCACGGCAAGGAAATAAGCTTTACCATTACCACAAACGGTGTCGGGCTAAACGTCGAGATTATCGATTTTTTGAACACCGAAATGAACAACGTCGTTTTAAGTCTCGACGGACGAAAATCCGTGCACGATGCACTCCGCCCAACCGTAAACGGCAAAGGTTCCTACGATATCATCGTTGAAAACGCCAAAAAGCTTGTTGCAAAGCGCGGCGATAAGGAATATTACATACGCGGCACATTTACCTCACAAAACCTCGATTTTACTGAGGATGTAAAGCACATGGCGGAGCTCGGGTTCGATCGCGTATCCATAGAGCCTGTCGTACTCGGGCAGGACAGCCCCTATGCTTTGAAAGACAGCGATTTAAATCGCATCTTATCCGAATACGATACCCTCGCAGCCTATCTTTTCGAGCGAGAAAAAAGCGGGAAGCACATCGTGTTTTTCCATTTTATGATTGACCTCGGCAACGGCCCATGCCTTAAAAAGCGCATCACGGGTTGTGGTGCCGGCAGTGAGTATGTTGCCATAACGCCCGATGGGGATATCTATCCCTGCCATCAGTTCGTTGGTGAAGAAAACTACAAGATGGGCAGCGTACTTAATGATGCATTCAACGAGGATATGCAAAGAGAATTCCTAGACTGCAACATCCTGACCAAAGACGCGTGTAAAGCCTGCTGGGCAAAGTATTTTTGCAGCGGCGGCTGCGCTGCCAATGCCTATAAATACAACGGTTCCATCTTCGCGCCCCATCAGATGACATGCGCGTTTGAAAAAAAGCGCGCGGAATTGGCTATGTGTTTGTACGCAAGAAGGAAACAGATGTAAACCTATACGGCGGGGACAACTCCCCGCCCTACGTTACATCCGCAATACGGCGTAGGGGCGGATTCCATATCCGCCCGCCGCAGAAAGGAAACTTCTCGTGCTTCTCTTCGAACGCCGCACAAAGGAATTTGACATTCCCTCCGAACGCCCTGCGGGCGTTTCGGATGTGCTTGCCGCACTTTTAAACGCCCGCGGTGCGCATGATGCAGCTTCGATGGAGGCGTTTTTAAACCCATGTGATGCACCGCTTCTTGACCCGTATGTTATAAACGACATGGATAAGGCGGTTTTGCGTATTCGCGAAGCCATAAGCAACCAAGAGCGCATTTGCGTCTACGGCGACTACGATGCCGACGGCGTTTGCGCCACGAGCATACTTCTCCTTTGCCTGAAAAAACTCGGAGCGGATGTGTGCTTCCATATACCAAACCGCCACAGCGAGGGCTATGGCATGAACTCCGATGCCGTAAAAAAGCTTGCTGATGACAATGTGAAGCTCATCATAACCGTTGATAACGGTGTAAAATCCGTAGAAGAAACGACGTTTGCACGTTCTCTTACTATGGATGTGATCGTAACAGATCACCATCGATGCGGCGACAGCATGCCTAAATGTACGGCGCTTGTATGTACGGCTATACCCGAAAGCCTATGTATGGATTTAGAGCTTTGCGGGGCGGGCATTGCGCTAAAGCTTGCACAGGCATTGACGGGCGGCGAGCCGGAGGAGGATCAGCTTGTTTTAGCCGGTCTTGCGACCGTGGCGGATGTGGTTCCTCTTTTAGGGGAAAACCGTTCGCTCGTAGCGCACGCAATTCGCATTGTGAACAAGGGCGGCGGCCCTATGGGGCTTCGTGCGCTGATGGAGGCGGCTAACGCAAAGCGTGCGGATGCACGCACGTTTGCATATCTTCTTGCACCAAGGCTTAATGCCGCTGGGCGGCTTGATGATGCAACGCTGAGTGTGGAGCTTTTGACCTGCACGGATGAAGATCATGCAAGAGGTATCGCCCAAAAGCTCGATGCGTTAAATGCCAGACGCAAAAAGGAAGAGCAAAGCATAATGGAACTTGCCTGCGAGATGGCAGAAGGTATAAACCTTACAACGAGGCGCGGTATTGTTTTAAAAAGCGAAACTTGGCTTAGTGGAGTTGTGGGGATTGCGGCGGCGCGTATTGCCGAAAGATATTACAGGCCCACGGTTTTATTTTCGGAGCGGGACGGGCTTCTCACGGGCAGCGCAAGAAGCATTCCCGGTGTAGATTTGCATGCAGCACTTAAACGCTGCGAAAGCCTTTTTGTGCGCTTCGGAGGGCATGCGTATGCGGCGGGTGTTACCATGGAGGCGAAAAACCTCGCCGCGTTTGAGGAGGCATTTGAAGAAGCGCTTTTAGAAACCGCGGATGACAGGTCGTTTTTGCCTAAAAAAAGCTATGAGCTTGAGATACCGTTTCGTGAGGTGAGCTTAAAGCTCGCTAAGGAGATTGAGCGTCTCGAACCGTTTGGCGAAGGCAACTCGGAACCTCTTTTTCGCATTGATAACATTCGGTT
>JAEZLG010000205.1 GCA_023435855.1 Bacillota bacterium
ACCTTAGAGGGTGCAAACGTGCTCGGCGTGTACGAGGTAAAAAGCGAACCTTCGGGCTTAGCGAGAAACATCGCGCAATGCCTCGATGATTTTAACATCCTGCTTCATCTTTCCACCACGGTCACAAAGGTAATCGGGCAAAAGCGTGTGGAGGCGGTGGAGGTATGCAAGGTGGATAAGAACATGCAGCCTATTTTAGACACCGCACAAACAATTGAATGCGACGCGCTCATACTCTCGGTCGGGCTTATCCCCGAAAACGAAGTAGCGCAAAGCTTAGGTGTGGAAATAGACCCTGCCACCAAAGGGCCTATAGTAGACCAAAGCTTTATGACAAGTGTAGAGGGTGTATTCTGCTGCGGCAATGCGCTCCATGTGCACGATCTTGTGGACCATGTTTCGCGCGGTGCGCTTATAGCGGGGAAAAGTGCTGCTCAATATGAGCGCAGACGCGAGCGAAAGCTTATTCCGATTACATACCGAAAAGACGATTTTTTCTATGTTGTGCCGCAGCAATTTGATAAAAATGCCGGGCATGAAATGGAAGTATGCTTTCGGAGCCGCGAAAGTAAAACCGGCATAACGGTATCGCTAAATGCCGATGGTGCGCTTATCAAAAAGAAGAAATATGCGCGGCTTGTACCTGCCGAGATGGAATGTATTTCGGTTTGTTTGCCTGAAGGTACAACGCAAATCGAAACGAGTATGGAGGGGGAGCTATGAAGGAAATGGTCTGCATCGTTTGCCCAAACGGCTGTGCGCTGCGCGTTGTAGAAACGGAAGCAGGGTACACGGTAGAAGGTGCAAAATGCAAGCGAGGCGAGGCGTTTGCGCTCGATGAGATGACGCACCCCATGCGAAGCCTCACGACAACCGTTGCCACAGTGTTTGAGGATATGCCGCGTCTGCCCGTAAAAACGAGCGGTGAAATACCCAAGGACAAGCTGTTTGAGGCAATGGAGCGCATCAACCGTGTACTTGTAGATCACCCCGTGCGCATAGGCGAGGTCATACTAAACGGTTTGTTCGGTGTGCAGCTTGTAGCGACAGCTAGTTTGGGAGGCATTGTATGGAACCCTTAATCTTAACCATCGACTGCGGCACGCAGAGCATGCGCGCGATGCTCTTTAATAAATCGGGCGATATGGAGGCAATAGAAAAGGTCAGCTTCGAGCCGTACTTTTCCGTTTCACCGGGTTTTGCCGAGCAGGATGCGGATGTTTATTACAATGCCTTGTGTACTGCCGTGAAGGGACTTAAGGAGAAAAGCGGGGAGAAGTTTTCTCAAGTTGCCGCGGTAACGGTTGCTACCCAGCGCGATACGATCGTACTTCTTGATAGTAGCTTCAAGCCTGTGCGCCCTTGTATTTTA
Source organism: Bacillota bacterium (assembly GCA_023435855.1). Lineage (GTDB taxonomy): Bacteria > Bacillota > Clostridia > Christensenellales > CAG-138 > UBA7707. The sequence goes on from JAEZLG010000205.1 coordinate 1,373, forward strand.
TGGCTCGACCAACGCGTGGCGGACGTAAAGCTTGAGGACTATTTTACACCGGGTGAAATTGCCGCCTATGCGCTTGTAGGTATGAAAAAAACGAGCGAGTACGTTATGCGCCGCTCACGCACGTATTGGGTACAGCAAAACGAACCCGAGGTATGGGCAAAAACGGACAAGGCCGTTATGCTTTCATGCTATCTAAACTATAGAATCACAGGAAAGCTTCGCGACACTTATGCCGCGCAGATAGGCCATGTTCCCTTTAGCGTTAAAGCAAGCGATTGGTACAAAAGCGCAAAGAACATCAAATACCGCCAGTTTGGGCTTACAAAGGAGCAGATGCCTGAGCTTGTGCGCCCGGGCGGGCAGCTTGGAAACGTAACAAACGAGGCGGCGGGGGAGACAGGTATTGCCGCGGGCTTACCCGTTATTGCTACAGCGTCGGACAAGGGCTGTGAAACGCTCGGCAACGGCTGCTTAAATGAGGATGAAGCCTCCGTAAGCTTTGGCACTACCGCCACTGTGGAAATAACAACCGATAAATACATTGAGACATTGCGCTTCATACCGCCCTATCCGTCGGCGGTAGATGGCTTTTACAACCCCGAATACGAGGTGTTTCGGGGCTATTGGCTTATCAGCTGGTTTAAAAGAGAGTTTGCTGCACATGAAGTGGCGGAAGCAAAACGCACGGGAGAAAGTGTGGAAACGTTATTAAACCGCAGGCTCGAAAGCGTACCGGTAGGCTCAAATGGGTTGATGCTCCAACCATATTGGAAACCCGAGCTAAAAATGGAAGACGGGCGCGGGGCAATCATCGGCTTTAATGCGGTGCACACGCGCATTCACATCTACCGCGCCATTATCGAAGGCATCAATTACGCCATTATGAACGGCATCGAGCGCATGGAAAAATGCACGAAAACGCGCATCAAGCGCGTTGTGGCGGCAGGCGGAGGCTCGCAAAGCTCTGAAATATGCCAAATCACCGCGGACATGCTCGGCGTGCCCGTATCGCGTGTACAAACGCATGAAACCACAGGGCTTGGTGCAGCAATTTTAGGTTTCTACGGGCTTCATGAATATGAGAGTGTGCGCGATGCGGTTAAGCATATGGTGCGCGTGAAGGATACATTTACGCCTGACTTAAAGAACAGCGGCATCTACCGGAGGCTCTATAACGAGGTGTACAAGTGCATGTACCCGGCGCTTAAGTCGCTTTATAAAACCGGCAATCGGATATTGGAGGAGCAGCAATGAGAAAGAAGCAATCATTCACCCCGGACTGGTACCACGATGTCGCGCCCGAGGGCTCGTATCGCTCCATCCTCAAATGGGGCGACCCCAATGTAATTAAAGCGCCCAATTCCAAGCTCTATAAGCTCATGAAAGAGGTTTTTGAGCTAACTGACGAGGATTTTGCGAGCAAAAAGAAGATGGGCTTAGAGAAGGTGGATTTTAACATCCCCGTAGAGCTTGATCAGGTGCATCTTGAAGCGTTTGCAAAAATCGTAGGTACGGAAAACGTAAAAACCGATAACTATACCCGGCTGCAGGTAGCTTACGGTAAAACCATGATCGACCTTATGCGGCTTCGCGAGGGCATCGTCGAGAACCTGCCCGACGTTGTACTTTACCCGCGCCATAAGCACGACATCGAGCAAATTGTTGCCTACTGCCATGAGCACACTATCCCGCTCTATGTGTACGGCGGCGGCTCATCCGTAACACGGGGTGTGGAGTGCATGAAAGGCGGTGTACTGCTGGATTTACGCGTGCATTTTAATAAGGTATTCGCATTTTCCGAACGTATGCAGACTATAACGGTAGAGTCGGGCATGAGCGGGCCGCAGCTTGAGGAGGCGCTTAACGATGCCGTCAAGCGTTTTGGAGCCTCGCGCGCGTATACCTGCGGGCATTTCCCGCAAAGCTTCGAATATTCGTGCGTGGGTGGCTGGGTAGTGACGCGCGGTGCGGGCCAAAACTCCAGCTATTACGGCAAAATAGAAGATCTCGTATTAAGCCAGGAATACGCAACACCCGTGGGGATTATAAAGAGCGACATGTACCCGGCTAACGCAACCGGCCCCTCCATTGACGAAATTATGATGGGCAGCGAAGGCGCGTACGGCATACTTACGCATGTAACGCTGCGGGTGTTTAAACATATGCCGGAGAACCGCAACCGCTTCAGCTTTGTATTTAAATCCTGGGAAGATGGCGTAAATGCCGCGCGCGAGGTAATGCAGGGCGAATTCGGCTTCCCGTCTGTATTCCGCCTGTCAGACCCTGAGGAAACCGCCGTGGCAATGCGCCTCTACGGTGTGGCGGAT
>JAEZLG010000210.1 GCA_023435855.1 Bacillota bacterium
TTACATCACCTATAAAATATTGGATTTCCCTGATTTGGCGGTAGACGGCACATTTCCCTTGGGAGCGTGTGTTACGGCTGCGTTTATTGCCGCCGGGGTTAATCCCTATATAGCCTGCATCGCCGCATTTATATGCGGGGCTGCCGCCGGGTCGGTAACGGGGTTATTGCACGTTAAGCTTAAAATTACCGACCTACTCTCCGGCATTGTTATGATGACCGCCCTTATAACGGTAAATTTGGTGGCAACGGGTGGGTCTTCCATTTTGCCCTTTTACAACATGCCCACCATCTTTAACGCAGGGCCTGTGACGCTTCTGCCGGCAGCTATTTACAAACACCGGGTGGTATTGATGGTTGTCCTAATCGCCTTTATCGTAAAGCTTATCCTTGACTGGTTCCTAAAAACAAAGCAAGGACTGCTGCTTCGGGCAGCGGGTGACAATGCCCGCTATGTCACCTACCTTGCTAAGGACCAAGGGCGTATGAAGATACTTGGTCTCGCCATCGGCAACGGCTGTACCGCGCTTTCGGGCAGTATTTACGCGCAGCAGGCTGAGAGTGCCTCCTCAGGCTCGGGGGTTGGCATGGTGGTGCTGGCTTTAGCTTCGGTTATCATAGGCACCAATCTTTTTCGTAGGGTGCGGTTTATGAAAGCCACAACCATGGCGGTGTTTGGTGCGGTTCTCTACCAGGCGTGCCTCACGATAGCCATGCAGCTTCGATTGCCTACCAATTACCTTAAGCTCTTGATGGCGGTGCTGCTGGTGGTGGCGCTTTTGTCCAACCGCCTGTCAAAAAAAGGGGGTGTTATCGATGTACCGGAGCGCTGAACAAAAGCCGCTTATACGGCTGGAGCAAGTTAAAAAAGTATTTAATCGCGGCTCTGTGAACGAGTCCGTACTCTTTAACGATTTTAACTTTACCATTTGCGAGGGGCAGTTTATCTCGGTGGTAGGGTCAAACGGATCCGGTAAAACCACAATCCTCAACATCATCTGCGGCTCTCTATCAATTGACGCAGGCAGGGTATTTTTAGGTGAACAAGAGGTTACCTTGATGCCGGAGCACAGGCGCGCTCGTCTTATCGGCCGTGTGTTTCAGGATCCGGCACGCGGTACCTGCCCCTCACTAACAATTTTAGAGAATATGGCATTGGCAGATAACAAGGGAAAGCGCTACGGTCTTACGCCGGGTGTAAACCGTAAACTTCAAGACGAGTACCGCTCAAAGCTGGAGCTTTTGGGTATGGGGCTTGAGGATAAGCTTAAGCTGCCTGTGGGGGTTCTTTCGGGCGGTCAGCGACAGGCTTTGGCATTGCTTATTGCAACCATGACCCCCATACAGTTGCTGGTTCTTGATGAGCACACCGCCGCATTGGACCCAAAGAGTGCAGATACCGTCATGGAGCTTACCGATAAGGTTGTACGTGATAAGGGCGTTACGGCTGTCATGGTGACCCATAACCTCCGCTTTGCGGCGGAGTACGGCAACAGGCTTGTGATGATGGACAAGGGGCAGTGTGTTATCGACACTGGTTTTGAGGAGAAAAACCGGTACAAGGTTTCTGATTTATTATCGGTATTTAACGAGATATCTGTAGAGTGCGGAAACTGATTGTGATCATCTACACCTGTTTGCATATACATTTGTTTCCATGCTATAATGGCTAATAATGCCGAATAGGGAAGAGAGGTACCGCACATGGCAACCAAAATATGGGCGCACAGGGGAGCGAGCGCTTATGCGCCTGAAAACACCATCCCCGCATTTAAGATGGCGCTTGAAATGGGCGTGGACGGCATCGAACTCGACGTACACGAGAGTTCGGACGGGAAGCTTATGGTAATTCACGACGAAACGCTGGACCGTACGTCCAACGGCAAAGGCCGTGTAGTAGATATGACCTGTCAGGAACTTAAAAAGCTGGACTTTTCAAACGGTAACGAGAAGTTTAAAAACGCACGCATCCCTATGCTTCGCGAGGTGTACGGACTCGTTAAAAACACGAACATTACCATAAACGTAGAAGTGAAAAGTGACATAGTAATTTACTATGGTATTTGGAATAAGCTTATTGAGCTTGAGCGCGAAATGGGTATGCAGGGAAGGATTGTTTATTCCTCCTTTAACCACTACGTACTTATGAAGCTTCGCGAGGTGGACCCAAGCTGCAAGATCGGCCTTCTTTACAGCAACGGCCTTGTAGACCCGTGGGTGTACGCCAATCATCTAAAGGCAGAGGCCATCCACCCGCATTACCTAGTTGCGCTCAAAGCAGAGGGGCTCATCTCGGGCTGCCGTAAGGCTGGGATTGATGTAAACGCGTGGACGGTAAACGATAAAGACGCCATGCGCGAGCTTATCGACGCCAATATCAACGCCATCATCACAAATTATCCCGATGTGGCGCTTGAACTTTTGGGGAAATAAAATCTTTTTGATGTAAAACGGGGCGGGATGAAAATCCTGCCCCGTTTGTATTTATGCTTGTTTTCTTTTAACCAGATGCACAATAAGTGCGATTAAGTTTAGTGCGGCGGTTATCGCAAGGAGTATAACGCAAGCGGCCAATACCGCCGAAAACGTATCCTTTAGCCCTGCAATGTCAGAAAGATTCAAGCGCATGTTCACGGCAAGAAGCTGAAAATAGAGAGATCCGGAACATGTGCATAAACTTAGTACGCAAAAAACAACACCCGCGAAACCGCTTGATCGAATTCGTTTAAAAAGGCTTACAAGCGGCAGTGCCCATGCAACAATGCCCAAGAGAATGCTGAAAAAGTTCAGCCAGCCGACTCCAAGCATACCGATACCCTCAATAGATTCCGTCTATTCGATTACGATAATCTTATCCATGTCCGGCTCATGCGGGGCTTTCTCTGTGTTTGCATACCCCAGAAGCACCGAGCAGCCGAACTGATAGCCTTCGGGGAATTTTAGACGCTTTCTAAACTCTTCACCGCGCGTACCATCTAATACAACGCGCGCCATGCCGCAGATGACGTTTGCAATCCCAAGTGAGGTTGCTGCAAGCGCTACGCTTTGACATAGTATGCCGCAATCGATAAGGGGCGGATCCTCTGAGGATATGGCAAATATAACCATGGCCGTTGCACCGTAGAAAAGGCTGCCTCCGCGGTCCATCATCCTTTGATAAGCGGATTTATTCTCCCACTTTGCTATAGTAGACATACCGACTGCGTCCATTTCCTCGATAAGTTTCTTATCCTTAATAACAATCACACGCCATTCTTGACGGTTCATTCCGCTCGGCGACTGCACGGCGGCTTTGGCGATTGCCAGTAAGGCTTCTTCAGGTATTCTTTCGGGCTTGAAATCGCGGCAGGAATATCTCTTCTCAATTACGCTTAAGGTTTCGTTCATAAATCTTCTCTCCTTCTTTACAAAAGATGCTCAATCGCCGTCGGGTGTATCAAACGCCTCAAGCTTAGATTGTAGCTTTATGGGTTTGCTGTCGCCATGTCGGGTGAGAAGCATTGTGAAAAATGACAACGCCACCATGACCGCCGCATAGGGGAACAATGTGTGGTACCCCACATGCTCAAGCAGATAGCCCGAAAGCGTAGGTGTAACAATCTGCGCTGCCATGGAGAACAGGTAGTAATAGCC
>JAEZLG010000015.1 GCA_023435855.1 Bacillota bacterium
CACAATGTCGCTTAAATCGGTTAATTCCCTATCATTTTATCGCAAAGGTACTGCGGAAACAAATCTTTTTAAAGACAGTGCTCACACAGTAAATAAGACGTGCAGATGTCAAGTTATAGATTTATACTGGAAACGGAGGTAAGTGCTATGCAAATCAACAGGCTCTTTGAGATAACTTATATATTGATGAACAAAAATACCGTGACCGCGAAGGAACTTGCAGAGCGCTTTGAGGTGTCGCAGCGTACCATTTACCGCGATATTGACACCTTAGCGCTTGCGGGCGTTCCCGTTTATACTACAAAGGGCAAGGGCGGCGGCATAAGCCTCCTTGAGGATTTTGTGCTGAATAAATCCCTATTGAGCGAAAAGGAGCAAACAGATATTTTATCAGCCCTTCAGGGGCTTAACGCCATGAATTGTGTGGACGCGGAGGCTGTTCTTAAAAAGCTTTCAAGCCTGTTCAATAAAAGCACCGTGAGCTGGCTCGAGGTGGATTTTTCTGACTGGGGCGGGCAAAACGGTGAAATATTCCGGCTTGTAAAAACTGCGATCCTCGAAAAAAGAGTGCTCGAATTTTCCTATTACAGCACAGCAGGGGAAACAACGCGCCGAAGTATAGAACCCTTACAGCTTTGGTTTAAGCATCGGACATGGTATGTAAAAGGATTTTGTCTTTTAAAGCACGATGTTAGGATGTTTCGCTTGACCCGTATGACGAAGCTCTTGTTGACAGACGAGTTTTTTACCAAGCGCATACTTTTAGAAGAAACGCCTGTGCAGACCGAGCAAAAAAAGCAGCATGAGATCAGCCTTAAGTTTAAAATCGCGCCCGAAATGGCCTATCGCGTGTATGATGAATTCAGCGCTGATCTATTTATAAAAAACAGCGATGGCAGCTATACCGTAAGCGTGACCTGGCCCGAGGACGATTGGGTATACGGTTTCATACTCTCCTTTGGTGAATACATTTCCGTGCTCGAGCCCGATTGCGTTAAGGTAATGCTTAAAGAAAAACTAAAAAAAATGATGCATACCTATTTATAACTTGACGCATATATGTCATATTTTACCGCTTATGCTATGGCTAAAACAACGAAGGAGAGATAAAAATGGAAAACATGTTATTTTGCCAAAGCTGCGGTATGCCTTTAAGCGGTACGGAAGACTACGGCACCAATTCAGACGGTGGCAAGAACGCCGATTATTGCCGGTATTGCTACGAAAACGGCGAGTTCACCATGAACGGCACGATGGAGGAAATGATCGAGATTTGCGTGCCCTATTCCAAGGAGCATTACGGCAGCGAGGACGCAGCAAGAAAGGCTATGCAGACGTTTTTCCCGACACTTAAGAGGTGGAAGAAAAATTAAATAGGAGATAACCTGAATGGCAACAAAACACCGTTACCACATACAGCATCAAGCTGAACGCTTTGCAAATGAAATCATAGCCGTACCGGAAAAGTATCCGGTACGGCATGGTCTGCGCGAGGATTACCCCATGCATTTCTCACAGTTATGCGAACTCGCAAAAAGCATATATCTCCATATGGCGCGAGAGCCGGAAGCATACGGTCTGCCGCTTTTAGACGCAGATAGCGGTGATTATAACCTTGCGCGGGACAGTATGCGCTCGATCCACCGTTTTGCGGATACGCTAAGCGCCATGTTTCTACATGGAACCGTACAAAATCACATGCTGACAGTAGAAAAAGCAGTGTTTTATGCTAAAGTAAAAGCGATACCTAAGTATCGCCTCTTACTTGACAGAATGCAGGATTTCGGTTTTGTATTCTGCGGATTAGACTTGAAAAAAGAGGGTGGAGGATTTACGGTGGAGTATCCCGACTGCCCATACATGATCGACACCATTAACGCCTACTGCGCATGCTGGGACGCGCTTAAAGACGACAGAAAAGAAATCAAGCTTTTGCCTAAGGAGTTCCACCACCATTTTTACCGGTTCGACTATAAAATCACCGCCGAGCTTTCTAAAATACCCATGCAGCAGTGGATTGCGGAAGAAGCGGATTATCAGTGCTATTCTCCTATGCAGAAAGCCTTCAGCCTCGCATTTTATGCGTATTCCCTAAGGTACAAAGGTATCATGTTCGACGGCGAATACTACTACAAATCCAAACGCATCGCGCGCATCTTTGAAACTGAACACCCCGCACTGGGACACTCCAAGCACAGGTTTACACTGAAGCTTTCAAATATGGATGATTACCGAGGCTTTATCGAGCAGCTGCCCGAATCCCTAAAAGCACCTTTTGAAACGGACCGCTGCACATACTGCGGTTTTCAAGGCTCTACGAAGGAATTCTGTAAATACCGCCTTCGCTGGTCGCTGAACGAACAACAGCACACCGGCTGCATTTACCAATGCTTTATTTTCGATGATTTTGACATAAACAGCATCCCCCTTTATTTTAAGCTGCTGGAGCTTGAATACGGCTTAAAACTCTTACCATAAAGGAGAGCGGCAATGATTGAACTGCCCGAGGCATATGTATTGGCGGAACAGATTAACAATACTCTTGTTAATAAAACCATTATAAGTGCTTGCGCCAACGCACACCCGCACACATTTGCATGGTTTACGGGAGACCCGAAGGAATATAACGATAAACTATTCGGCAGAAAAATAACCTCCGCGAACCCCGGTACCCAATATACCTGCGTCGGCAATACGGAAATCATCTGTACCGATCCTGCAGGAGATAAAACCGATATGCTTCTTACTATAAGTACACCCATCCGATACCACGCGGTGGGTGAAAAACTTCCCAAGCACCACCAGCTTCTGCTTGAATTTGAGGACCATTCCCATCTATCCTGTACCGTGCAGATGTGGGGCTCCATGTTTTGTTATCTCGCATCTGAAAATGGTCTGCCAGATGGCTACACCTGCAGCAAAGCGCCTTCAGCGTTGAGCAATACATTCGACGAAAGCTATTTCAACATGCTTTTAGCAGGTGTAAAACCGAGCCTTAGCGTTAAGGCGTTTCTCGCGACCGAGCAGCGTATTCCGGGACTCGGGAACGGTGTTTTACAGGATATTTTATTTTACGCGGGCATCAACCCAAAAACAAAGCTCGAAAAACTCTCAGACGGTACAAAAGAAAGGCTTTACAAAAACGTAAAAAAGACACTTGCCGATATGGTGCGCCGCGGTGGACGCGACACCGAAAAAGATCTCTTCGGACATGAAGGCGGTTATAAAACAGTTCTATCCAAAAAGACGGTTTACAACCCTTGCCCTATCTGCGATGCGACCATTGTAAGGGAGGCTTATTTGGGCGGCAATATCTATTACTGTCCGAACTGCCAAGCTTACGAAAAGTAGTAAGCGCTTTTCATCACGCTATTTACTTCCCTTCCTCTCCCACCACGTTTCCTTAGAATAAGGGCGGAACCCGATAGTATAGTAAAACTGCTGCGAAGAACCGACATAGGCAGTCTTTGCGCCGCGAAGCGCACAACGACGGCATGCCTCGAGCACCGCCGCCTTGCCAAGCCCCATACGCCTAAACTGAGGGTCCGTTGCAACGGGCTCCACCAATGCTTCCGTTGTACCCTCAAGGTACCACATGCCGCAATAGGCTGTAAATTCACCATTCGGCGCTTTGACCGCAATTTTTAAGGAAAGATCCGTATACGGGCCTGAGAGTTCCATTTTACGCCCCGTTAAAGCTTCCTCGGTCTCGGGCGCATCACCTTCGTGGTTAAAGCCGCGGTGCAGCACGCGGTTGTATTTTTTAAGGTCGTACTCCTCCTCTAAGCTTACAAGCGAAAAGCCATCCGGCAAGGAGATAGGCAATAGTGGCGTATCAAGCGGCAACACCGATACCGGCTCGTAGTTTTGCGTAGCGAAAAAGCCCAGCCGCGCGGCGGTGTTTTGGAACACAGAATCGGAATCCGGAATGAGCGCGCTTAGCTTACCGTCCTTTTCCAATGCGCTCGATGCGTAAAGAAGCATTTCCTCCTTTAAAAAATCATAACGCTCATCCACTAAGAACCTGGCTTCACCAAGCTGTGCTTCGTAGGTCACGAGTGCAACAATTTCTCCCTTATCCTCCCAAACGCCGATTCGGTTTAGGTGTTCCGTATCAAGAAAGCACTCCAGGCAAAACATCCATGCCCAACGCCCCCACGGGAAATTGGGCGTAACCGGTTTGTCGCGATTAATACGCACAAGAAAATCGTGTACGCGCATATAATCTTCCGTAATTCCTTTTTGCCCGCAATAAGGGCGGAAGAAAGCAGACATAAAAACCTCCCCATTTTTATGAAAGATACTTATTTTTTATAGGTAACCATCACATGTTTTCCCACCAACTTGCCAATTGCATAAAAAAGCTGCCCAAACGGCTTTTTATAAAACGAGACGGGAACGGATCGGTCGTACACACCTTTAATCCTACAATCCTCTGTCCAATGTACGCCATCGTAGGTATCGTATTCCGTACCTTTTACGTAAGCTAAAGACATGCCTCGAAAAAGATTATACGGTATTAAAAGCATTGTCGACGGGCTGTGCAGTTTTTTTGAAGCAACATCTCTTTGAAAGCGGCTAACAATTTTTTCAAGCCGCCGTGCTGTTTTCTCGCTGATTTGATAATCGTTCCAGCTGTATGCAGCGACGCCAAACGGATAACAGCGGTTAAACCCGATCCCCGTGAGAAAGTCCGCAATGCTTTTTGCAGCCTTATTTGCCCCAACGCCGCCCGTAGTGGTGAGAACAAGCGCCTTTTTTTGAAAGAAGCGTGGCCGGTGCAGCATAAAGCACAAGTGATCAAACAGGTTTTTTACTAGCGCCGTCTCACGCATGTTAAAGGAAGAGGAAAGGACAATTACGCCGTCCGCAGCTTCGATTTTTTTGATGACTTCACCGACGATACCATTGTGCGGGCATTTCTCATGCCCGAGCCTAAAGCAGACGCTGCACCCTATGCAAAAAGGCAACTGCGCCTCCATCATATGGACCGTATCGAATTGAGCTAAAGCATCCTCTTTTTGTATATACTCCATCGCCTTAAGCGCCAGTTTCCATGTGTTGCCCTTATACGGGCTTCCGTTGATAATCAGATACCGCATGATACATGAACCTCACTCTTTTTCCGCGATCAGTATAAAGGAAAGAGGCATGCCTTTGCCGTCATATACGT
>JAEZLG010000069.1 GCA_023435855.1 Bacillota bacterium
GCCATAGAACACGCTCAGGGCTGCCGTCTAGAAGACGATCAGGCGCTTAAACGCTATCCTATGCCGCTTGAAACGAGCGATCAGGACTTGGTATTTGTAGGCAGGATACGCCGCGATCTTATAAACGCCAACGGAATAGCGCTTTGGTGCTGCGGCGATCAGGTACGCAAAGGCGCTGCTACCAATGCGATACAGATAGCGGAGCTGCTGTAGAATTTAAGTAGAATGTAAATTCACTCAATAGAACAACAGGAACCCGAGTGCCGTAAGTAATATTAGAAACGCGAGATTCCAAAGGCTGAACAGCAGTAAATACCTGCCTGTTTGGCCTTTGTGGACGCTCGCGTACATTTTATACGAGATAACGCTTGCCATGGACGCGATGAGTGTGCCTAAGCCCCCGATATTTACGCCAGCGAGCAGTTCTTTTGCATGATCGGTAAATCCGGAAAGGAGAATTGCGGCAGGAACATTGCTGGTTGCCTGGCTTGTAAGGATGGATGTCATAAGCGTGTTCTTTTCCGTGATGCGAGAAAGAAACGCGTGGATGGGTTCTATGCGAGCAAGATTCCCTACAAACAAGAAGATAACTATGAAGGTTAAGAGCAGGCTGTAATCTACAGAGAAAAGCGTTTTTCTATCAAATATAAGTACTACAAGGAATACTGCAGCTGTGGCTGCCCAATACGGCAACAAGCCGAATACCGCCATAACCGAAATCATAAAGAGAACCGCATAAAAAATCAAACCTTGCTTTTAAAGCGGCTCACCCAACTGCGTTTCGGATTTGCGAAGCGTTAGGTTTGGAATAAACAGACAGCTTAAGGCAAGCAAAACTGCGCCCGCTGCGACGATGGGGAAAAGCGTCCATAAAAATTCACCGAGCTGTATCTCATAACGCGTAAAAAGGTAGAGGTTTTGCGGGTTGCCGATTGGCGTCAGCGACGAGCCTATGTTGGCTGCAATCGTCATAAGAACAACTAAAAACGCACTCCAACTCTCCATACCGCACACGGAAAGTATTGTGAACGCGATGGGGATGATAGCGATGAGTGATACATCGTTTGTGACAAACATCGCAAAAAAGAAGCAGGCAAACACCAAAAAGAAAGCGAGCGCACGCAAAGTCTTTAACCGCCCTGCGATGGCGAGGGATATGTATTTAAGCGCTCCGCCGCGTTCCATACCTTTTACGGAGGCCATTAGGCAGAACAAACACGCGAGTGTCTTAAAGTCGATATAACCAAGGTACTCTGCATTGGGCGGCACGAACAACATGGAAGCGGCGGCAAATGCCGCCGCAATGCAAAGTACGGGTTCTTTTTTTAAAAAAGCTTTGAGATTATTCACGTAAATGCTATTTGGTTAACTCCATGAACTCGTCAATCATGCCCGAGACCACCTCAAGGCTGCTTATCCAGAATGCCTCTTTTGTGATATCGATATCGGCCATCTTAGCGACATCCTCCACGGTATTCACGGTGGTTGCCTTCAATAGCTCTCTGTATTTAGGCACAAAGCTTGCGCCTTCTTTTTGGTATTGCGCATATAAACCACGGGCAAACAGCGCACCAAACGCGTACGGGAAGTTGTAGAAGTTCAAGCTTGCACTGTAATAATGTCCCTTGCAAATCCACATATACGGATGGAGATAGTTTTGATCAAGGCCGTCGCCATAAGCCGATTTTTGGGCACGGAGCATGATATCTTCAAGATCTTTGGGGAATAGGAATGCATCGCTTCTGCGCTCAAACACCTCGGTTTCAAAGAGGTAACGGGAGTAGATATCCACCAGCACCTGGTTTAGGTCGCTAAGGGTTGACTCAATCAGCATCAACTTTTCATCCTTGGAGGAGGATGCGCGTATAGCCGCTTGCATGATAACGGTCTCGTTGAAGGTTGAAGCCGTTTCCGCAACAGGCATGGTATACTCGGTGTTCAAAGGCCTATGAACGCTAATTTGCTGCCCATGATAGGCGTGGCCGAGCTCGTGCGCGAGTGTCACACAGTCGCTTAGACTTCCGTCGAAATTGGTAAGGATGCGGCTTTGGTTGATAAAGGGGAGGTTTGCGCAAAAAGCGCCGCCCCGCTTGCCTTTACGCGGCTTGAAGTCGATCCAGTTTTCATCATAGGCGCGCTCAATCATCGCTGTGAGATCGTCGCTGAAGGTGGAAAACTGCTCGACTAAGAGTGCACGCGATTCCTCTATGCTATATTCCTTGCCGGAGGAGCCTAAAAGTGCAAACATGTCGTACCACGGGAGCCCGTTTTTGTGGCCGAGCACTTCGCCTTTTCGCCGCATGTATGCGTTTAACTTAGGCAGGTACTTTTGAATTGCGCTAAACATAGCGTCAAGCGTTTCTTTTTTCAAGCGCGAGCGCATAAGCGTCATCTGAAGCGGCGATTCGTAGCCGCGCAACTCGCAAAGGTCGTTCACGCAGCCCTTGATGGAGTTGAGGGAAAATGCAATGCTGTCTTTTATTTTGTCATACGCCTTCAGCTCCGCCTCGTAGGCGTCTTTGCGCTCTGCAGGGTCATTGCTGTAGGCGAGATTTCGGACCTGCGAAAGCGTAATTGTTTTGTCGCGGTATTCAACTTCCATTGTAGAGGTAAGGTGCTCCTGCAAGTCGCCCCATGCACCGCTGCCTGTTAGGCTGAGCTTTGCAATGACTTCTTCGACCTCATCGCTTTTTAAGTAGCGGCTTCTTTGTTTGGTCTCACGAAGGATAAATTCGTGCTCCGCAATATAGGGATCGGCTTTTATGAGAGCGTCCAAGTCGGATACGGAGGCGAGATAGTGCTCGAACTTAGCGCTTGCTTTAGAAAGGTTGCTCATGGTCTTGTCGTTGCGTGTCATTTCCGCTTTGGTAACGGGGTCGGTCATATCTACCGATGCGCGTAAAAAGACATAACTTCCGAGTCTTCTTCCAAGCACCTCGAATTCGTTTAGACCCATAAGGATGTTTTTAACGGTTTGAGCCTCGTTTTCGTGCGAGAGCGAGTCGGCGAGCGCGTTGAGCTCGGATACCATAGCCTCGAGCTTCTTAACGTCTTCTTTATACGACATACTGTCGTATCCCGTGTACAACGCATCCAAATTCCATCTGCGGTCTTCCATGTTCAAACCTCTCTTTTTGCGTATTTCAGATACCATTATAACCCAAAGAAAGCAAATACGAAAGCATGTGAATTTACCGAATGTTCATAGAAGAACCTTGGAAAACAGTGTTTTTAAGCTGTGTTTACGTTGACCTTTTCTTATGGAAAAAGTAAGATTATTAATGTATGTGTCATAACGACCCGAATAAGAAAAGATGGGAGGCAATACATGCGCAAAAGCAAAGTTATCCTGGCTCTGGGCCTTGCACTCATCCTGCTTTTAACTGCCATGCCCGCGTACGCAGTGGTATTTAGTTCCGATGTGCGCGTTCGCATTTCAATCGGCTCGCAAAAGGAGTTTTCGTTTACACCTGTCGGCAATTTTACACTTCAAGGAGTTCCAAATGTAAACGTCGGCACCGATGAGCTTACCGTAAAGGCGGTGGGTGGCCGCGTTTCTTTGGAAGCGAATGGTAAGACCGTTACCGGAGCCTCCATTACTTTTTTAAGCGGCGATTATGGTGGAAAGACGGACTATATCCGCTTAAGACATTCAACCTACGGTACCTGCACCTATTTAGGCAATATGACATTTGACGTCTACGAGGGCAAGATACGTGCCATAAATACGCTGCCCATTGAGCAGTACTTATACGGCGTTGTGCCCCATGAGATGAGCAATCTTTTTCCCGTCGATGCACTTAAAGCGCAGGCGGTGTGCGCACGTGGCTATGTATCGGCAAAGGTTTCCCAAAACCTCAAGCGTGCTTATGATATTTTAGATACCTCGGAGGATCAGGTGTACCGCGGGTACGCGAGCAAAAATACCCGTGCTATCGCAGCGGTGGATGCTACCGCAGGGCAGGTACTTACCTATGAGGGAGATATTATCGAATCCTTCTATTCCGCCTCCAACGGCGGGCAGACCGAAAAAACCGGCAATGTATGGTCTACGGACTATCCGTACTATATAAACGCAGACGATCCGTTTGACTTATTAAACGCATCGAGCATAGAGGAGAAATCCTTCATCCCCGCAGAGTTTAGCGACGAAACGCTTAAGCTCATGGATGCGAATGTTCTTCTCGCACTTGAAAACGCGGCCTACAATGCAGCGGGGCGAGAGGTAAAATTGCTTCAAACGGTTGGTGTTACTCCCAAAAGCCCGACATACGACGTACCGAGCCGCTGCTATACCGAAGCGGATGTAACGCTTGTCGTTTCGTTTACAGAAGACGGTCAAGAAAAAACAGGCCAGCTCACCGTAACGCTTACGCTCGACCAAATGCGGTTTGGCAGCTTCCAAAACCAGATTGGGAGCCTTAATGCCAGAAAGACGCGTCTTAGGATGCGTGGTGCGGAGCCGGGGGTTTACCGTGCCAATGGGGCAAATTACAAAGGTTATTTTCTGACAGAGCGGCGCTACGGACACGGTGTGGGTCTTTCGCAGCGCGGTGCACAGGAGCGCGCACGCTTTGGTCAACCGTATGCGGATATACTTTCCTTCTATTATGCGAACACCGATCTTATCGCCATTGGCAGCTACGATACAGCGCCTAAGGTGAAGAGCGATACATACAAAGTACGCTCGTGGGGTATAAGCGGCATCGATTTAGGTACCTCGATTGAGGCTTTTCTAAAAAAGCTATCCTCTGAGGCAACCTTGAGCATTGTAACCTCCAAGGGAAAACCCGCGGACGGGGATGTATGCACCGGGCAATTTGTGCGCATTACCTACGGGGAAGGGAAAGTATTTTTCGACCTGCCCGTTGTGATATTCGGCGATCTTGACGGCGACGGCAAGATAGGTGAAAGCGATGTGGCTGCATTGCAAAATCACCTCGCGCACGGAACACTCCTTACGGGTGCAATGCTTCATGCGGCGGACGTGAACCGCGATGATATAGTAGACGCAAACGATTTGCTTCTTCTCATCCGCTATATCAACGGCGACGGTAAGATAGGTTAGAGGGGGACTTAAATATATGAAGAGCTTATTTACATATAAAAGAACGGCAGCATTTCTTCTTGCGTTGCTTTTGCTCCTTGTGCCTGCGGTTGCGCTTGCCGAAGTTACTTTAAGTGCTGCGGCAAGTAAAACGAGCGTACAAGAGGGGGATACGGTGGAGGTAACGGTTACCGTAAGCGGCAAGGGGATGTCCCTTGCGGAAGGTATTTTCACCTACGATCCTACATTGCTTGCCTACGCAGAAAGCGCGGGCGGCGCTTCCGACGGTTTTTTGAGCATTGTCTCCGCACAAAAAAACGGCACGAATACCCTCACGGCGCGCGTCACATTCAAGGCTGTTGCAGCCGGTACGGCGGAAGTAAAGTTTAACATCGAAAAAGTGCTCGGGTATGACGGTAAGGAACAGGGGAGCGCTACTGCAAGCGTGAGCATTTCCATTGCCGCAGCTCCTTTAACACCCACACCCACGCCCATCAACTAAGCGACCGAAGGTGTTTTGGCGAACAACGCTGAAGGCGCGACGGAGAGCATGTATATATGGCGTACACTTGAAAATGTAACGATTCCATCGAGCTATTCGGAAACGGAGTTCACCTATAACGATCAAAAGGTGGCCGCTGCGGCAGTTTCAGACAGCGACGCACCTATGCTTTTTTACCTTTCCAACGCATCGGGCTCTGCCGGCGGTTATTACATTTATGAAGAAGCAAAAGATGCATTTTATCCCTACCAAACCATATCCTCCGTTTCGAGAACGTATATTATCTTGAAGCCTGACGGCAGTGTGGCGCTACCCAAGGGGTTTGTTGAGACAACGCTTACTGTCGATGATAAGGACTATACCGCGTGGAAAGCACAGGATGTGCAGGGGGATATTTACCTTTTATACGCACGCAATTCCGACGGTGAGGTTGGGTACTATGTTTACAATTTAGCGGACAGCTCGCTCCAGCGTTATGCTGTAATGCCCGCGCGTCCCGCACAGCCTACGCTGCCGCCTGTAACTACGCCAAAGCCCGTTGAGGTCACCCCGGTGCCGCAGCAAACCGCCGTACCCGAGCCTATAGATGATGGCGAAATCAGCGTGAATGCCGTGCTGTTTTATGCCGTTTGCGGCGTTGCGGCATTGCTTACAGTAGGCATAGCCGTGTTCGTTATTATTCGCGCGGTGGAGGATAACCGCAGCAGAAAGCGGGCGGCAAAGCGCAGGGCGGAACGCGAAAACGCTCGCAAGCAAGAGCTAGGGCAGTAATAGGCTCTAAGGGGGAACCGCCATGCAGACGGTTTTAGTGACGGGCGGGGCAGGCTTTATAGGGAGCCGTTTCATACGGCTCCTTCTTACAAAGTATCCAAGCATTACTATTGTAAACTTCGATGCGCTTACCTATGCCGCAAACCTAAAAAGCCTAGCGGAGTTTGAGGGAAATCCTCGGTATACGTTTTTTAAGGCAGACATCCGCGACCGGTCCACGGTGGAGGCTGTATTTGAAGCGCACGATATAGATAGCGTGGTCAACTTCGCTGCCGAGACCCATGTGGACCGCAGCATCCTCGACCCGGATACGTTTTTATCCGTCAATGTGCTCGGCACAGGCGTTTTATTAAATGCAGCGCTTAAAAACTGGCGAAGGCATAACGGAATATATAAAAAAGACGTACGTTTTTTGCAGGTATCTACTGACGAGGTATATGGTACAAATAATGGGGAAGAAGGCTTTCGGGAAAACGCGCCGCTTCTTCCGAACAACCCTTATGCGGCTTCTAAAGCCTCTGCGGACATGCTTGTCCGCGCATACTACCAAACATATGCGTTGCCCGCTATCATTACGCGAAGCTCCAATAATTTTGGACCTCGCCAACACAAAGAAAAGCTCATTCCGCTTGTCATAAAAGCCTGCGCAGAAGGGAAGAGCATACCCGTATACGGCGACGGCATGCAAATGCGTGACTGGCTGTATGTGGACGATAACTGTGAGGCGATTGACCTCGTGCTTAATAAAGGGAATATAGGCGAAGTATATAATGTGTGCAGCGGATATGAGATGCCAAACATCGAAGTAATAAATCGCATCGTATCGCTCATGGGCGCATCCGAAACGTTACTTGAGCATGTGTTAGACCGCCCGGGGCATGATAGGCGGTACACAATGGATTGTACAAAACTTAAACGTCTCGGCTTTCAAATAAAAATGCCCTTCGAGGAAGGGCTCAAAGATACTATTGCTCAGTATAATTCATAGATAAGAGTTTACATTGTAGCGTTAGACTTCAATGCGGTATCTTGCCTTTAGTAGTAGAAGTCAAGCTAAGTTTTATAACCAAGGAGTCCAGCTATTTGATTGCTCTTTTTATATCGGCGTGGACATACTATGCCTAAAATATAAAAAAGGAGCGATCTTATGCAACAACAACCGCACAACACGTTTCCTCCGCAGCACCAAAACCGCCAACCCGGCAGGGAGGCAGAAATGAACCCGCCTCCGCAGTACGACAACCCGGCTTACAAGGCGTCGGGCAAATTGAGTGGCAAGAAAGCTTTGATTACCGGTGGCGACAGCGGAATAGGGAGAGCCATTGCCGTAGCGTATGCCAAAGAAGGGGCTGATATAGCGATCATCCATCTTCATGAGAACAGCGACGCACAGGAGACCGTAGCCGCAGTTGAGAAGCTCGGCAAAAAATGCGTTGCGATTCAAGCCGACCTTCGTATGGAAGAAAACGCATCGCAAGCAGTCGCGCAGGCAGTTGAACAACTTGGTGGGCTTACTGTACTCATCAATAACGCCGCGGTACAGTATCCGCAAAACAGCATAACGGATATCACAAAAGAGCAGCTCTTAACCACGTTTGAAAGCAATTTCTTTTCCAGCTTCTATATGACGAAAGCAGCACTGCCGCACCTTACCGGTGGCTGCACCATAATCAATACCGCATCGATCACGGCTTTTGAAGGGAAACCAACACTCATCGATTACTCAGCGACGAAAGGAGCAATCGTATCTTTTACACGTTCTATGGCGCTTTCTTTGATGGAAATGGGCGTTCGCGTCAACGCGGTTTCACCCGGGCCCGTTTGGACGCCGTTGATCGTTTCAAGCTTCTCACCAGAGGAGGTACAGACATTTGGTTCTACAAGCCCCATGCAAAGGGCGGCGCAGCCATACGAACTGGCACCCATGTATGTATTCTTGGGATGTGATGATTCGTCCAATATATCCGGCCAGGTTTTCCATGTGAACAGCGGTACAATCATCAATTAACCATGGGAACAAGAAACTGAAGGGTACGTTACTAGCTAAGTACAAATTAGCTTGGCTATTCAGTCTTCCTTAGAGAAACCCGCAAATAAATTGTGGAGGGTGGAGGAAAACAGGAACCTTAAATGATATAATAGCTAAAATACTATGCGGATATAGGAGTGGGGGAATCCATAATGTTACATGAAAGC
>JAEZLG010000078.1 GCA_023435855.1 Bacillota bacterium
CCTACGATGACGCGAAGCGTCGGGGGGTGGTTTCATACCGCGAAACCGTACCCTTACAAATATATGGAGCTTGCTACTGCCGGATGCTGCTGTAACGGAGAGGCTTGTAGCACGCTGTTTGTTTTGATATGCTGTGAAAGGATAAAAGTATCAAAATTATATATTTATGAAAACCGCTTTACTTTGACGTCGTGTCGTCCATTACCATACTCTCAGAAAGGAGGTAAGCGAATGTTGCTAATGACAATAAGCGAGGTTACCAAGACCTTCAATGTTTCAACAAGAATGCTTAGATACTACGATACAATCGGGCTGTTGCCCAGTACTCGCAAGGATGATTATGCATATCGTGTGTATGATGAGCCTGCCGTAAGACGGCTGCAGCAGATTATAACACTTAGAAAACTCCGTATCCCGCTTAAAAAGATCGCGCTGATTTACCAAGATAGTACGCAGATGAAAGCTGTTGAAGTGTTTCAGGAGAGTATTAGCGAGCTTGACCATGAAATTACTGCTTTAGCGACAATACGGGATATTTTACGTATGTTTGTTGTGCGGTTAGATTCATCGGCACATACACATTGCAAGCTTGATTTACTTGATGATGCTGAAATTATGCGTGTTGTTCAAACGCTTAGCCTTTCTAAAATTCATCTTAAGGAGGAATGCTCTATGGACGACTTGAACAAAGCCAATGATACTTTATCCACTTTAAAGAATGTGCGTATTCTTCATCTACCCCCCTGCACCGTTGCAGCAAGCCAATATTTCGGCGAAAATCCCGAAGAGAATGCGGAGAAACCTCTAAGCGAGTTTATCAGAAGTATTCAACTTCATAAAGCGAAGCCTGATTTGAGAATGCTGGGGTTTAACAATCCGTGCCCGGTGGGCAACGAAACATACGGATACGAGTTCTGGGTGACGATTCCCGAAGAATTGGATGTACCGGCTCCGCTAAAAAAGAAATACTTTGCAGGCGGCTTGTATGCGGCGCATTGCATCAAAATGGGAGATTTTCATGAGTGGCCTCTGCTTTCACAATGGGTTGAAAACAACAACGAATATGCATATGATGCGCGGGAGCCTCTTTCCATGCACGGGTGTTTGGAAGAACATCTTAACGCATATTCCTATTTTACCGGAGATGAGGCCGCAGCAAAATTCGTTCAACTTGACTTGCTGATACCGATAAAGGCAAAATAACAGGAATAGGGCGGCATGGAATAATGCCGCCCTACTGTTATACCGCAATATTGCAATTTTATAGGGCTGGATGATTTCATCTCACGACTTAGTTAGATAACTTCCAATTTGTGGCCAAGTATACCGTAATGTACAAATACCACCGTGGTTCGGAGGGCATTAGTCCTCCGGAGGTCCTATTCCCTTTGGCGACATGTGCACGTCCGCCACATCCGGAGCCCTTACATCCGACACATAGCCGGAGCCCATCGAAAGCGAAGCGCCTACACGCTTACTATAAGCGGCAGCACATTGTCCGTTTCCTCCGTTTCACGCGGAATAGAAAACGCTACGCGCATGACCTCGGCTATATCGGAAACCGGCATTACTTCCAAACCTAGTTTCATCAAACGCTCATCATAGTTGGCTGCCGGGACGAGCACCTTTTTTGCACCCGCCAAAGCTGCCGCCTCGAGTTTTTCCCTTACACCGCCGACAGGCCTTACCTCACCTTGCACGGTAATCTCCCCCGTAAGCGCAAGCCCCTGCAGAACCGGCTTCCCGGTAATTGCGCTCATAAGCGCAACCGCAAGCGCGATACCTGCGGAAGGGCCGTCCATAGGCATGCCGCCCGGTATGTTAAAGCGGATGTTATAGTCACGGCAGTCCACCATAAAGCGTTTTTGAAACACGCTTAATACGTTTTGTGCGGAAGCAAGCGCGGTGCTTTTTCTTTTAAGCCTGCGCTTGTTAAGTTCAATTTCCTCCGTTTCCACAACGCCGCCCAAATCGAGCATGCCCTTCCCTTTTCCTGCAGATTCGGCCGTGCACTCGATTTCGATGATAGCCCCCTGCCCTGCGCCGCCCACACCTAAACCTACGCTTACACCCGACCGTGTTCCCTCCGGCATTTTTTGGCTCATCCGCCGCACGCATCGGCTCACTTCCGCCACCCATTCGATGTCCTTTACGATAATCTCCCGTCTGCCATCGTCGTAAGCAGCACCGCTCCCAAGCTGCACCATGTTCACCGCATCACGACCGGAAGCACAGTACTGCGCACAAAGCACTACAGCTGCCTCGTCCATCGCAAAGCCTATACGCGCTGCAGCTCCACGCACGATCTTTTCCAGTTCCCTTTGCCCAAGGGGTTTGAAATAAAGCTCCACGCAGCGGGAACGAAGCGCCGGCGGCAGTTCCTCCGGCGAACGTGTGGTTGCCCCGATTAATCGAAAATCAGCAGGCATGCCGTTTTGAAAAATATCGTGTATGTAGGCAGGTATTGCCGTGTTATCGCGTGAATAATAAGCGCTGTCAAAAAATACACGACGATCCTCAAGCACCTTCAAAAGCTTATTCATTTGAAGCGGGTGAAGCTCGCCGATTTCATCTAAAAATA
>JAEZLG010000085.1 GCA_023435855.1 Bacillota bacterium
CCGTATACGCGAATCTCAAAGAGGAGCCCCCTGTCAAGAAGGGACAAAAGCTGAACGCGGGTACGCTTTTGGGGTATGTGGGAGATACCGCCATAAGTGAGTTGGGGGATCAAAGCCACCTACATTTTGAGCTTCACGTAAAAGATGAGCCGGTCGATCCCAACACCTACGTATTGTTCAAAAAGACACCGGTAGAATAGGGTAGTGTCATAGAGACAAACGCCATGCTTCGCTTGGGTATCTTTATGGATGCCGCAGCGGAGCATGGTGTTTTACTATCTAACTTCACATTGCATCTTCCGTTTTGCTCCATGCATTCTTGTGCTATAATAACCTCATGCAAAGAGCATCCAAAATTATAACCGTTGTTTTGCTGTGCGCGTATATCGCGCTGTTTGCGTTTTATGTTGTGAACAGTATGGCGAGTCCGTTGGGGATATTTGCTGCGGCGCTGTCGCTCGGTCTTTTTGGCGCATGCACGGCGTTTGTTGTGCCACGCTTTTTTACATCGCTTAAAACGGACGAGCTTCCGCATCCAAACGCTATGCTTGGGCCTAGAAGCGCCAGATTTTCGCGTGTACATCCGTGGGCACAGATTGTCATTGCCGTGCTTGTATCGCGAATTTTTCTCTTTTTAATCGCATGGCTTATAAGTACACTTATTCAAGGCTATAAAGGTGGCATGTTTGATACGCTTGAGTCACTCTGGCTAAGGACCGATTCGCCAAGCTATTTGGGTCTCGCCGAGCGCTGGTATGTGACAGAAGGCGACCCGCGCTTCCATATCGTGTTTTTTCCGTTTTATCCGGTGATGATACGGGTGTTTTCCTATATAACGGGAGGCTATTTTTCATCCGCCATGCTCGTAAGCACAGCTTGCGCTTCTATTGCGGCGGTGTACCTCTATGAGCTTTGTGCGCTCGAAATGCCGCGAAAAGGAGCACTCCGCGCGGTTAAATACCTGTTTTTGCTGCCCGCTGCATTCTTTTTTGCCGCACCTATGACGGAAAGCCTATTTCTTCTGCTCTCTGTCGCGTCTATGTACCATCTTCGAAAAAAGCACGTGCTTGTTTCCTGCATCCTTGCCGCAATCGCAGGCTTTACGCGCTCCGCGGGCATCCTTCTTCTTATTCCCATTGTTATTGAGGGTATAGTAAATCTTTCAAATTTGCACCGCGTAGGAAATAAAGCGGAATTTATAAAGGACCTTATAAAGCGCATAGCGTGCCTGCTCATCGTTCCGCTAGGTCTTATCGGCTATTTGTACATCAACTATGCCGTATGGGGTGATCCGCTTACATTTTTGGAAGTGCAGCGAGACCACTGGGGACAGGGTTTAGGCTATTTCTTTAACACCGCTGCCTACCAGACTGATTATGCCGTCAACGCTGCAAAAACGGGCGATTCACGCTTACTTTTCTCGCTGTTCGTGCCAAACCTTATGGCATCTTTTCTGTCGCTTGGCGTCATGGTGTATGGTGCAAAAAGGCTTCGGCCTTCGTACACGCTGTATTTCCTAGGCTATTTCGCGTTTTCCATTGGGGCAACATGGCTTTTGAGCGCACCGCGCTATCTTGCGGCTGCGTTCCCGCTGTCGATTGCACTTTCTTACTTGACGCAAAATAAGCGTATTGACATACCCTTAACGATTTTGCTTATCCTCGTGCAATGCGCTTATTTGGGCGCGTACGTACTGGGCGGGGCTGTGTATTGAAAGGAGAACATACTTTGAATCGTATATTTATCGTTGTAGACATGCAAAATGACTTTATCACAGGTACATTGGGTAGTGACTACGCAAAAAAGATTGTGCCGCGCGTGGCTCAAAAGATAGAAGAGGCTCGTAAACGCGGAGATTATATCATTTACACGCAGGATACGCATGAAGAGAGCTACCTTGAGAGTTTCGAAGGCAAGCATCTTCCCGTTTCACACTGTATCCGTGGAAGCGAGGGCATTCAAATATATCCTTCGCTTACGCCAAAAGAAGGCGAAATCGTGCTTGAAAAGCCAACCTTCGGTTCTGTGGAACTGCCCGAGCTTATAAAACCCTATATAAATCCCGATACAGTAATCGAGCTTTGCGGTGTATGCACCGATATCTGCGTCGTTTCAAATGCGCTTTTGCTGCGTGCACATTATCCGAACAACGAGATCGTCGTGGAAGCCGCTGCTTGTGCCGGTGTTACCCCGGAAAGCCACGATGCTGCCCTTACGACTATGCGGGCCTGCCAAATTTCCGTAGAATAAGTAAAACACGCAAAAAGGCGCTCATCGAGCGCCTTTTTTATGTGTCTTGTGTTTACCCGCGTCTAAGCGCCTTGGGCTTGCCTAAGATTTCTGCGTACAAAATTCCTTGTACCATGGCATTGCGGTCTAAGCTTAGTGTTACATCAGGCAATGCCTGCACCGTGTGCACCGGCTGCACAGTATCATGCGTTTTTACCAAGCTTTGAACCACGCTCAAACGTGGGGAGCCTGATGGATCCTCGCCTTCTCCGGAGCGCATTTGGACTTCTGTGTGGCTCATGCCTTCGGTGCTGAGCCTTCCTTCGGTATCGCCCACGCCTTCCGAGGAGGAAAAGCTTCCTGCAGCGCCTTGGCAAAAAGGATCGCCGCTCGTGCTGCCCTCGCCGTGATACGTGTCTTCCACATAATCGGGCGTTCCCCACATGGCAGACTGCCCCTCAGGCACCCGGACGTTCTGCGCGGCGCGCTGTTCAAAAGCGGCCCGTGCCTGCTCTTGCTTACGGCGCTGCTCGTTTTGCTGCTGCTTCTTCATATTGCTCACGACCACGCCTATGACGATCGCGATAATGATGATAACTTCCATGCGGATTTACCTCCGCTCTTACTTCATAGTCTTCTCGGTGCTCGGTCCGCTGGCTATGGATTCGCGCATATTGGTATCGGAGATTACGTTTTTCATATTGTAATAATCCATTATACCGAGCCTGCCTTCGCGGAAAGCCGTGGCGATGGCAAGAGGTACCTCGGCTTCGGCTGCGATTACCTTTGCGCGCATACCCTGCGCCTCGGCCTTGTTTTCCTGCTCAAGCGCTACGGCCATAGCGCGGCGTTCCTCAGCCTTTGCCTGTGCGATGCGTTTATCGGCTTCGGCTTGATCTGTCTGCAGCTGTGCACCGATGTTTCTGCCTACATCTACATCCGCAATGTCGATGGAGAGTATTTCAAACGCCGTACCTGCATCGAGGCCCTTGTTGAGAACCGTTTGCGAAATGAGGTCCGGGTTTTCGAGCACGTCCTTATGGCTCGTGGAGGAGCCGACGGTTGTTACAATACCTTCGCCGATACGGGCAATGATGGTTTCCTCGCCCGCGCCGCCTACGAGGCGGTCTATGTTTGCACGAACCGTTACGCGCGCCTTGGCGCGAAGTTCAATACCGTCCTTGGCGATGGCTGCGATAACCGGGGTTTCGATTACCTTAGGGTTAACGCTCATCTGCACAGCGTTTAATACATCGCGTCCCGCGAGGTCGATGGCACAGGCGCGCTCGAAATCGAGTGGGATGCCCGCGCGCTCCGCGGCAATCAAGGCATTGGCGACTCTGTCCACGTTACCGCCTGCGAGGTAGTGTGCCTCAAGCTTGTTTATCGAGATGGTAAGGCCCGACTTGGTGGTTTTGATCATAGGGTTGATGATGCGCGAGGGAATAACCTTCCTTATGCGCATGGCGACGAGTTGAAAGATGCCCACTTTAACGCCCGATGCCGTAGAACTGATCCAAAGCCCCACCGGAACAAAGCTGAAAAAGAGCGCTAGGAATATGATTGCGGCGATGATGATGACGATGACGAGAAGGGGTCCTTCCATGTTGCTTCTCCTTTACATTTCTTAATATTTAGTATGCCATCGGCTAACCGGTTTGCTTATAAAACCGCCTTTACAAGTACGCGTAAGCCTTCAACGCGCATAACGACCACGCGTGTTCCCTTTGGAAGAAATTCACCCTCGCTTACAACGTCAATGCGCTTAGAGCCAAACTCCGCGGTGCCTGCGGGGCGAAGCGGTGTAAGGCAAGTACCCTCGCTGCCGATGAGCGCACGCATGTCCGTGCGGTCGGTCGACTGTGCATCTATGCTTTCTTTAAGTACAACCGCTGAGCGCGAAAGCCTTCCTTTTGTGAGCGAGCGCCAGAAAAAATAGGCCAGCACGACAAGAATCACCAGCAATATTGAAAATGTGATGAGCCCGTCGGTCAGTGTTTTCGCGCGCAGTATCACCGCTGCAATCAGCGCCATTATACCGAGGATGCCGGGTACATGAAAACCGGGGACGAACATTTCGTAGATGAGAAGCCCAAGACCCAAAACGAGGCATAAAATTGCGGGCCATTCCCAACCCATGATGTATTGCAAAATAGGGTCCAACAGATGCACCTCCTTTAGCGAAATCTCTCTTTCTATTGTATCATATACTTATAGAAAACTTGTGAAGATTAATAAAATTTAAACAAATGCTCGTTGAACCAGTCCGCAAATCCAAAATCGGAAATACCGAGGTACCCGAGCGATGCAAGCTTTACGGCAATCACCCAAAGCAGCCCCGCTGCGACCAGCGTTAAAACGATAATAAGAAGCGCTAAAATGCCGCCACCTTTAGACCTTTCTTCTGATAGTTCGTCGTATTCATCCTCTTGTATTACAGCATCGTCACCGAACAAATCAGGCACTTCGCCATCTTTAAAGCGTTTGTTTTTTCCCTTTCGCGATGCACTGTTATCGTATTCCTCGTGCTCGTATTCGAATTCTTGCTCCGGCTCCTCGCGAATTACACGGGCTTTTTTCTTTTTCGGAGCAAAAATGCTGTCGTCCTCGTCAGGCTCCTTTATTGCAGGTGCTTGCGCGCTAACGATATTTAAATCGGCCGAGCGCTCTATTTGCATATCGGATGGCTGCTTTTCTGCTGTTTGTTCCGTTTGCGAAGGTAGGGGGTGCTTCGTCGAGTATTCCATTTGCTCGGCAAGCGGCATGGCGCGGCGTTCCGGGGTAAATACCGCCTGCGAAACGCTTTCGGGCGCTTCAAGCTGCGATGCGTTTTCTTTACCCATGTATGTACGCTCGGATACTGCGTCAGATTGCCTTAGCGCTGTAAATGGATTTTTACAAAGCGGCCGCGTCTCGTAAGAAGCATTCGGAAGCTCTGCAATCATACCGTCGATAAGCCTCTTGTAATAAAGCTCCTCGTCGCAGCTGCGCTGTGCTAAAAGTATTGCCCAAGTGTCCACATCTTCAGGGCATTCGCCGCGCCGCACGGCTTCCGCAAGCTCGCGAAGAGCCCTTCTTACTGCGTCCTTTGCGGCATAAACATCCCCGGTAATTTCGAGCGCCCTGTCGTACATGGGGCGTGTGCAGCGGCTCATCAGCTCTCGTAAGGCCTCTTTATCGCCGCTAATCGTGCGTTCAACCATATAGCATGCCCGCCCTTTGTGCTAAATTTGTCGAAGTGTTTATTTTCCATTATATCCATCGCTGCGGCAAAGGACAAGGAGTCTTTGCGTCATGCTGCTTACATAGATGACATATCCTATAAGGTATGAATGCTTACAGACGCCGTAAAAACACGGTTTTTTCCGATATGAAAACGTTCCTTCTCATCGCGAGCGCTATTAGCCTTGCGGTTTTGATGGTGCGCGGCTGCCTTTACGCAAAAGAAGGCATACCTAAGGATGAAAATACACCCTTAGCAGGGGAGCCTCTTTATGTGTATGATGTAAAACTAAAAAAAACCGTGCAAACAAGCCTCGAAGAGTATCTCGTGCGCGTGGTAGCGGGAGAGATGCCCGCTGTATTTTCTGAGGAAGCGCTTAAAGCGCAGGCTGTTGCGGCCAGAACATATACAG
>JAEZLG010000105.1 GCA_023435855.1 Bacillota bacterium
CACGCTATTCCTTGTGCCCTGCACCATTGCCAAGCGCACACCCCGCCAGATTCCCGTGAAAGCCGTTGTGGAGGAAGATCATGAATTCTCCAAGGAGATGACCCCCGAGGAGTATAAGTTATTGGCCCGCTGGTCCTGTGTCATCAACAAGACCACATGGCGTATCTTTGAACGCGACATGAAGCCCGGAATCGATTGCCAGGATGTGGATTATGTTTGCTGGATTGAGAAGAATGGCTACGAGTCTGTTGGCGAGAAGGATTTCCTGAGCATCAAACACAGCGCGCCCTCCTTATGGATTGCAGCCCGTCAAGACCACTATGTGGGCTATAAGGATGCCTTCCGCTTTATGGATAACTTTGACCGCGCGACCTATGTCGCTTTGGATGCTGCCGGCCACAATGTCCACTTCGAGAAGGAAGGGATATTCAACCTGTTGGTTGAAGACTGGCTCTATCGCGTCAACCACGTCCAGCCCTTCGTTTATGACAACAATTTCGTTGTATATCCAACCAACGTATAGTTTTCCCTCACAGCAATGAGGCCCACTCAAGACGTGCCTCGTATAGATAGAATCGAAAACACAAAGCAAGGCGCTCTACGCTATAACTTCGCAGAGCGCCTTGCGCATTGTCTTTATGCATCCATCAGCTTAACAGCCTTATAAAATGATTGGCTTCCCTTAACACGTGATCTGCTAAAAGTGGAAGTATCACGGAGCGTATTTTACACGCCTCGATGCCCGAAACTCCCGCCGTCTTGAACTCCTTAAATTTTATGGTCTCAGCTAAAGAGTTATTTGCAATAACGCTGTCCTGCGCAGCGCGGCTGCTTTCAAGAAGTCGTGCATAGTCCATTGCGAAGGAGTTGGCCGTGTTGATAAGCTCCTCTTCCGTTGGATCAAGAAGCCCGCGTATGAACATTGCATGCTCCATCATGATTTGGTTCCAAAATTGCTCTATTTGCCCCATGGCCTGCGGATCGAGGTCCCCATCAGTTTCAAGCGTGTTTACATATTGTCTATACAGTCTTGCTTCGCGAAGGATATGTTCGAGAAGAAGCGGATAGTTCATCGTGAACATGTTGCAGCTTAAAACGCGGGATAATGTCTGCTCCTTAAGCGAAATTAAACCGTCTATAAGCCGCAGTGCCGTTTGGTTAAGTACACGTACCTGCTGCGCAAGCATGGGGTTCCAAACGTTAGAGAGGCCCGGGCGCAAATTTTCTTGACGGGCGGTAATGCTCTCGTTGATGCTGATGCCGGTAAAGTGCTGCGTCTGCCGCTCCGCTAACGCGGTAAACTCTGTAACAACCTCGCCTGAACGTAGAACCTCCTGTCGAACAATGCCATCGGCGAGCATTGTGGCTTGAGAAAGCAACTCTTCAAACCTTTGTTTATAGCGTTCCGCCTCGCGCATAAAGGCGGCGTTTGCAGGCGTATAGGCTGCCATGAGAAACAATGAATGTTCCTTCATGATGCGGGCGAAAAACAAATGCAGCTCGAGAGAGAAAATAATGTACCGTTCACTTAATAGCATGGGCGCGTCTCCTTTGACCATTTGGGGCAATGGGTTGCCTTTTTATAACATTCTATGCGGCGCGGCATTAAGGCGTGTTGCTTCATTTCGTACACCATAAGCTATGTTACATATAGTAAATTTGCATGTGCACCTTCGCATGATTACCGGTGTATGGACTTTTGTATCAGATCGATTGTACAATAATATTAAGCACCAGTTCATACATGGTAAAGCACCGGTCTTTTTAACTATTACAATTCGCATACGGAGGAACTATGAAGCTCATCAAAAATGCGGACGTTTATATGCCCGAACATCTCGGCATGCGCGATATACTCATCGAGGGCGATAAGCTAGTTAAAATTATGCCTTCCATTCACGGTTATGAGGGGCTTGATGGGGTAGAGGTGTTCGATGCAAACGGCGCGGTGACCGTACCCGGCTATATCGATTTGCATATTCACATCACGGGCGGCGGAGGCGAGCAAGGGCCTGCGTCGCGCGTACCTGAAATACCGCTCACTGAACTTACTAAAAACGGTGTCACTACCGTGATAGGGCTTTTGGGTACAGACGGCGTAAGCCGAAGCCTTGAGAACTTGCTTTTTAAATGCCGTGCACTCAATGAAGAGGGCGTTACATGCTACATCCTGACGGGATCGTATCAATACCCGTCTGTCACGATAACCGGAGGCGTCATAAACGACATTACGCTTATCGATCGCGTCGTCGGTGTGAAAGTGGCACTTAATGATCACAGAAGCTCCAATATAACGGTACAGGAGCTTATACGTCTTGGCAGCGACGCGCGCTTAGGCGGTATGCTATCTGGTAAGCCCGGGATTGTTACAATCCACATGGGCAACGGCAAAGAGTGCTTCAACCGTTTGTTTGAGGCCGTTGAGCAGTCCGATTTGCCCATTAAAACCTATTTCCCAACCCATGTAGGCCGCTCGCGCGAGATGATAAAAGACGCTGCGCGCTTTACTATGATGGGTGGGCGCGTAGACTTTACAGCAGGCAGGGTAGGAGGCACATTAACATTGATGCGCGAAGCCATCGAAAGCTTTGGTGCGAATCCTCTTTGCATGACTATCTCGAGCGACGCTTTTGGCAGTATGCCTGTTTTTGACAAAACCGGCGCGTGCACCGGTATGACATATACTTCTCCTTATATACTGCACGAAGAGATTAAGAACGCCGTAAGCAACAATGTATTTACCCTTGAGGAGGCACTTTGCTTTTTGACCCGAAACCCCGCACAAGTGCTCGGCCTTGAAGGAATAAAGGGCGAACTTAAGGAGGGCGCGGACGCAGACATAATCCTGTACGATAATGACCTTTCTATCCGCGATGTGTTTGCTCGCGGGAAACTTATGGTAAATAACGGAAACACGGTTGTTAAAGGAAGGTTTGAGGTGTAAAGGGAGCACATTTATGTTATCGAGGGGGGATTGTTATGTTAGGGGCAATTATCGGTGATATCATAGGCTCACGTTTTGAATTCAAAAACCATAGGAGCAAGGACTTTGACTTGTTTGGCGAAGGCTGTTTTGCTACAGACGACAGCATAATGACACTGGCAGTCGCCAAAGCAATTATGGAGGCAGATAAGTGTAAAGCTCCGAATGTTTCATGGTCGGATAGTGTCTTTTGTGCACTGCTTAGCGAACTGACCGTCAAGTATATGCAGCAGATTGGGCGAAAGTACCCGGACTGCGGGTTTGGCGGCATGTTTTTTAGATGGGTGTTCAGCGGCGACCCTAAGCCTTACAACAGCTTCGGAAACGGTGCTGCCATGCGCATAAGCCCCGTTTCATTTATAGCGAGAAGCGAAGAGGAAGTAGAACTGCTATCCGAAACGGTGACCGCCGTCACGCATAACCATTATGAAGGAATAAAGGGAGCTTTAGCGACCTCAATTGCCATTTATATGGCCCGAAAAGGTTCTTCAAAAAGTCAAATCCGCGAGCGTATTGAAAGAGAATACTATCCTCTTAATTTTACGATTGACGAAATCCGACCGACTTACCGCTTCAACGAAACCTGTCAGGAAACCGTGCCGCAGTCGATTCAATGCTTTCTTGAATCCACTTCGTTTGAGGATGCCATACGCACGGCTATTTCTCTCGGAGGTGACAGCGATACCGTAGCTGCGATTACAGGGGGCATTGCACAAGCGTATTATGGTATTCCCGATGATATAAAAGAAAAGGCTCTTATCTATTTAGATAAAGAGCTTCGAAGCATTTATGATGAATGGGAAAGGTATGTTTGATAAAGCGGCGATCTGCGATGAACTACTGCGCGAGTAAATATTATGACATGGGCACAAGGATTTTTTTCTCCTATCAGCGGGATAGGATACTAATTAGCTGAGGTAAATATCAGAACTTCATTTAATCTCCATAAAAAGCAGGTATACTATACAAACAGCCTAAGGAAGCGGTATGATTACCGGCTAATCGCTAAAGGTATGTTTAACACCCACCGGCTTTGAGACAAAGATAAATTTGCGATATGTTTGTCGTACAAATGCAATTAAAGTAAGGAGTTGTTTACGATAACCGCGGAAAGGTCGGTACTCATCGTTGATGATGAAAAGAAAATTTCCGATGTATTGCGATCTTATTTCGAAAAAGCCGGATACAGCGTTGAAACGGCTGAGAGCGGAACGCAAGCGATTGAACTATTTGAACGTCATGCACCTTCGCTGATCGTCTTGGATCTTATGATGCCGGGCATGAGCGGAGAAGAAGTATGTAAAACACTCCGTAAAAAGTCACGCGTGCCAATCATCATGCTGACCGCGAAGTCTGAGGAAGAAAGTATACTTGAAGGGCTTGGGATAGGTGCGGACGATTATATTACGAAACCGTTCAGCCCCAAACAGGTGCTCGCGCGTGCGGAAGCAGTGCTTCGAAGGGTATCAGCAGAGGCGGTGCCTATCGCTGACGAAATTTCGTATAATAACGGCGAGCTTGTGTTGGACAATCTCCGGCACGAAGTTAGAAAAAACGGTGTGAATGTACAGCTCACACCTAACGAATACAGAATACTAATGACGATGGCCAAGTATCCATCAAAGGCATTTACACGGGATGAGCTGATCAACTTCGCTTTGGGCAGCGAGTTTGAGGGCTTTGATCGTGTGATTGATACGCACATAAAAAATATTCGACACAAAATTGAAACTGATCCGAAAGCGCCGCAATATTTTAGAACCATACACGGTGTAGGATATAAGTTTGGCGGTGATATTCTATGAAGCTGAGCTTGCGTGTTAAGCTTACGGCTTCTTTTTTGGTGATAACTTTGTTTTTGACCGCTGCGGTAGGCGTTTTAGCTAATCTTTTGCTGGAAAGTCAATTCAGAGGATACGTT
>JAEZLG010000175.1 GCA_023435855.1 Bacillota bacterium
CCATATAAAAAGAGCGCGCGCATCGTGGGCGACTGTTTGGGCAAATACCATCCGCACGGAGATACATCCGTATACGATGCGATGGTGCGCATGGCGCAAAACTTCAATATGCAATCACCGCTTGTGGACGGTCACGGCAACTTCGGCAGCATCGACGGAGATTCCGCAGCCGCCATGCGATACACCGAGGCGCGCATGGCCCCGCTGGCGCTCGAGCTATTGCGTGATCTTGATAAGGATACCGTGAAGTTCGTTTTGAACTTTGACGACTCTCTCAAGGAGCCCGATCTTCTGCCGGGCCGGTTCCCGAATCTGCTTGTAAACGGTGCCACGGGCATCGCGGTAGGGCTTGCTACGAACATACCGCCCCATAACTTGGGCGAAACCATCGACGCCGTGCTACTCCGAATGGACAAGCCTGATGTGTCGCTCGACGAGATGATGAAGATACTTCCGTGCCCGGATTTCCCGACGGGCGCGCACCTTATCCGCTCCGATGAAATACGCGTGGCATACGAAACAGGCCGCGGCAAGCTGACTATGCGCGCGCACGCGGAGATTGAAACGCTCAAAAACGGCAAAAAGCTTATCGTCGTGACCGAGTTCCCGTATCAGGTAAACAAAGCAAAGGCGCTCGAGGACATTCTAAAGGTCAGCCAGGAGAAAAAACTTTTGTTCTGCGGCATTGCGGATATTCGCGATGAATCCGACCGCACGGGTATACGTGCGGTAATTGAAATAAAAAAAGACGCGGACGCCGAGAAAATACTCCAATACCTTTATAAGTATTCCGATTTACAGCTTACTTTCGGTGTTAACATGGTGGCCATCGCAAACGGCAAGCCGCAGCAAATGGGCCTTTTAGAAATTCTCGATCATTACATTCGCCATCAGGAGGATGTTGTGACGCGCCGCACGCGCTTTGACCTCGATGCTGCGAGAAAGCGTGAGCATATCCTCGAGGGGCTCACCATTGCCGTTTTGAACATCGATGAGGTAATCGCCCTTATACGTGCCTCTAAAACGCCAAAGGCCGCCAAAGAGGGGCTCATGGAGCGCTACAAGCTTACCGAGATACAGGCACAGGCCATTCTCGACCTAAGGCTGCAGCGCCTCACAAACCTAGAATTGATTGCCATCGAGCGCGAATACAAGGAAGTTAAAAAGCTAATCGGGGAGCTTCTATCCATACTCGATTCGCCCAAAAAGCTTCGCAGCGTCATAAAAAAGGAGCTTCTTGCCATTAAGGAGAGCTATGCTGTGCCGCGCCGAACGAGGCTTATAAACGGCGAGACGGAGATCGTGGTGGAGCAAAGCGATCTCAAAGTCGTGGAGGATGTCGCGGTGGCGCTTTTAGGCGGAGACAGATTCCGCCGGATTCCCAAGCGACTCTTTAATGCGGAGCAGCTCGAAGGCGAAAATGTAACGTCGCTTCTCGATACGGATACCGATAAAAAGCTCAAGCTGTTCAGCAACCTGGGTAACGCTTTTACACTTGGCGTAGATGAAATTGCAGAAACGCGGCAAAATGCCAAGCCCGTGTTTCTCAATACGCTTTTGGCGCTCGAAAAAGACGAGCATATTGTAAGCTGCTTTGAGGAAAGCGGAGAGGGCGAGCTGTTCTTCTTTACAAAATATGGACTTGTGAAGCGCACACCGGCATCGGAATATGTAACCAAAACTAAAAGAATCGCTGCGGTATCACTCAAAGGCGATGATGAGCTCTTAGGCGTACAAAAAAAGACCGAGACGAATATACTCCTTATCACTGCACTTGGCATGAGCATACGTTTTGAAGCTGAGAGCGTGCCGCAGATGGGGCGCGTGAGTGCGGGCGTGAAATGCATGAAGCTCGAGGAGCACGATTCCGTGGTGTTCTTCGAACAGCTCAATGACGAGGGAGAGATACTCACAATCACCGACCGCGGCTATGCAAAAAGGAGTTTCGTATTTGATCACGAGGTGCAGGGCCGTAACGGCAAGGGACTTAAAGCTTTTGATTTCAAGAAGAACGGCTCCAACGGAACGCGTGTCGCGGCGGCGTTCTATGTGCGCGAACCCTTCGATTTTGTGGTGGAACAGCTGCATGGCACGAAGACCGTTTTCAATACCGAGCAGGTGTTTATCGATAACCGCGCCGGTAAAGGCAGCCTTCTTGTGATGAGCATATTAGATGACATTGTGACAGTTGCATACAAGAAACAATCATAACACGGATAGGTTTTGCATAGGCTTTAGCAACAACATGTAGGAGCCTAATGCTATGATGAAAGCCAATGAAAACAATTCCGTGTGCGTATGTGGCGTGGTTTGTGAGGATGCGGAATTCGACCACAGGCTCTATGGAGAGGCATTTTATTCGATTAAGCTCAATGTATTGCGTTTGAGCGGTGTTGCGGATGTATTACCCGTCACCATTCCCAACCGCGTTTGCCCCCGGATGCCGGAGGTCGGTGAGCAAATACGCATTTACGGGCAGCTTCGCTCGTACAACAAGCGCGCGGAGAACAGCAACAGGCTTGTGATCACGGTGTTTGCTCGTGCAGCTGAAATGGCGGAGGGTGAGGCGCATCAAAACGAGGTGGACCTTTCGGGTTTTTTGTGCAAGCCCGTCATGTTTCGTACCACACCGTTTATGCGGGAGATCAGCGACATTTTGCTCGCCGTGAACCGTTCGTATAATAAGTCCGATTACCTTCCCTGCATCGCATGGGGAAGAAACGCGCATTTTGCTAAGGATATTTCCGTAGGCGCAAGGTTACATGTGCTCGGCAGGCTGCAAAGCCGCATCTATCAAAAATCGCTCGAGGACGGTAGCGTCGCAGAGCGCACGGCCTATGAGGTATCATGCTCCTGCATTGAAACAATGTAAATTTTGGAGGTATATTATGCGGTTTGTTCGCGCTTTGCATGGCGACGAAGTCTTTTACGCGGTTTTAAAGGAGGACAAGCTCCTTCGCCTTCATGGAACTCCATTTGAAACTATCGATTATGACGGCAGGGAGTATTCTCTTTCTACTGTCACTTTACTGTACCCCTCGGAGCCCACGAAATTTGTCTGTGTAGGCAAAAACTACTATGAGCATGCGGAGGAAATGAAGGAAGGCCACCCTGTGGAGCCGCTTTTGTTCTTAAAGCCTTCCACCTGCGCAGTTGGAAACGGTGACGATGTAATATACCCAACAATCAGCAACCGACTTGACTATGAGGGCGAGCTTGCCGTTGTCATCGGAAAACGCGCGCATGCGGTGGAAATCGGGCATGCAAAGGAGTATATTTTCGGTTATACCTGTGCAAACGATGTTACCGCGCGCGATATCCAAAAAAGCGATCCGCAATGGACGCGCGGCAAAAGCTTCGATACCTTATGTCCGTTTGGGCCGTGGATCGAGACAGAGCTCGACGCACAGAATGTGAACATCACAACGCGCGTCAACGGGGTGTTGAAGCAAAACTCCAACACCTCCATGATGACGCACAATATCGATGCCCTCATCTCCTACATGAGTGCATGTATGACGCTTTTGCCCGGTGA
>JAEZLG010000229.1 GCA_023435855.1 Bacillota bacterium
GTCCTGCACCACAAGGAGAAAATCGCATTCCTTTTCTTTAGCCGCGATAGAGAGGCAGGGGGCATACGTGTCTTCGATGCGGCCCGAACCCCAGGCATCCAATGGGTTTGCAATGTGGGAGAATGTCATGAGCTGTTCTTGCACCTCAGCCATACCCGCCTGAGACCATTGTGGAAAACGCAGGCTCATGTTTTCGCCCACGTCCGCCATAAGGCTGATAACTCCGCCTGAAAGCGTAACTGCAAAAATGCCGTTCCCCCTGGGCAGCTTCCCTTTAAGCTTGGAGAAAAGCTCAGCCGTTTCAAACAGCTCGTCAAAATCATCCACACGGATGACACCAAGCTTTTGAAACAGCTTGTCCTGAATGGCATCTGAACCGGCAAGTGCACCTGTGTGTGCGGTCGTCGCGCGCTGCGCCATTTCCGAGCGGCCCACCTTGATGAGCACGATCGGTTTATGAAGTTCCATAGCTTTAAGCGCAACGGCTTTAAATGCATCGGGGCGGCGGAATTGCTCGATGAATGCCATGATCACATCGGTATGCGGGTCATCAAGCATGTACTCCATTACCTCGGTGCTGTCCACAACCATTTCATTACCGGTGGATACCATGAGGCTGAACCCAAGATCGCGCGCGCTGTTGGCTACCGCGATGTTTAAATAGCCGCTTTGCGCAACCATGCCGATGCGGCCACTTTTGATTTCCTTAGGAGCCGGCGCGCTGTAGGCGCACGACCCCGTAGAGGGGTTCAAAAAACCTACGCAATTTGGCCCTAAAAAGCGAATACCGTTTTCTTCGCAGAGCTTTTTTACCTTAGCGCTGAGCGCCTTGCCCTCATCGCCTGCTTCACCAAAGCCGGCAGCAAAAGCCCATGCAGCCTTAACGCCGCATTTAGCCGCCTCTTCTATAACAGGCAGAATGTTGTCGCGCCCGAGCAAAATCGCAATCAGCTCGGGGTGTTTGCCTTCCGCCTTGAGCGCGCTCAAAGACGCGTAACAGCGAAGGCCGGTGATATCCTCGTACTTTGGATTTATCGGATACACTTCGCCGTCGTATTGAAGCTGCTTGAGGTTATGAAGCACTTGCAGCCCGGGACCCGGTTTTGGCGACGCGCCGATTACCGCGATAGAACGGGGGCGGAACAACGGCTGTAATGTATTCCATGCCGTTTGTGTTGCCGGATTGTTTGCTTCCAACATTGTTATCATCCTTCTTGGTGTTTTCATTGCTTATCAGTGATGGGAATAGAAGAGCTTCCGGTGCTCTGAACAGGTTATTCTGTTGACGTGTAACGTTCCGCAATGCGGAATGGCGTTTCAAAATTGGCTATATGTAATTATGGCGCGATGTTGCCAAAATGTCAATTCTAATTTTAGGTAATTTTTGCATCTTGTTTTTGCTGTGATTTCCCATAAAATAGTACGTGGGTTTTTGACTTTTCTTACATAGACAGCCAATATACCAAACCTAGGCAAAATAAGGGTTTTTCGCAGTTCGCGTTGCATCGAACTGCAAAATGGCATGCGCGTGTCGAAGAAAAATAAATTTAAAATTATAATATTAAACATGATGGAAAATATGAACAGTAAAATAAAAACAAATGTATGTTATAATAAAGAAACCGAAGTCAAAAAGCCTGTTGCGAAACCGTTAAGTTGATTTATTAAAAGGCCAAAAAGTGCCTGTTATGGGCAGTTTGCAACTTTGACGGGGCGTTGACAAAAAAATTGCGTGGCTTTATAATCCAACCACATTCACAAGTCGTGTCCTGCGCGTTTTCGAAATTGGCATTTTTCGCGCAAAAAAAATTGGCTAAAAACCGAATGATGGAGGTTCGAATCATGCAAAAAACAACCGATGTACAGCTGCCCGCATGGCAGTTGGATGCAAAGACTCCGGACGAATTTCATTGCTGCGAAATGCGTCGCGGCCGCGAATTTTTGATTCGCCTGATGACCGGCGCTGATCCCACTCTTGCTATTATTAACTTCGCAAAAGAAAACAATATCCGTTACGGCAAGGTACATGCCACGTTCATGGGCGGCTTCCAGCCCTGCAAGTACTATGTATGGATTCCCGACTATGCAGATCCCGAAAACTGGCATCGTGAAGGTGTTGCTGTAAACACCAACCTCACCATGCTTGCCTCCATTGGCGGTATGATCGGCCAGCGCCCCCTTCGTGACGGCTCAGGCGAAGAACCCTTCGTAGCCATGCACTTTGTTGCGGGCGGCGGTTGGGATGCTCCCACTATCTGCGGTCACCTCGTGGAAGGCACCCTTGTTAAGGGCTGCATGCAGGTATTCATTACCGAGCTTCTCGACGTTGAGGCGCTCGCTCCCATCGATTTGGTGCACGATGAAGGCTACGGCTATCCGGAAAACTTCTACCGTAACACCGCGAAGAAATAAAAATGCGGCGGGATGTCGTGAGCTAAGGCTCACGGCATCCCTAAAAATCCGTGCTTTATGTGTTGAGAGGAAGTGCTTACGATGCAAATCGAGAACAGCGTAATCTTCTTCCCCTGTGTCGATATCGAAGAAACCCACAGCTTTTACTCGCAAACGGTAGGACTCGAGCTTAGCCAGGTACAAGCGGGCGGAGCTTGCCGCATATACAACACGGGCTACGGGTACATAGGCTTTTGCCAATATGATGACGACAGGCCCATTCCGGGAGGCCCCACGGGCATGTGCATATCCTTTAATTGTCCGAGCGAATCAGCTGTAGATCATTGCTACGCAGTCCTTACAAAAAAAGGTGTACCGCTGCTTTCACCACCGCAGCGCCACGCAAGGTTTCCCGTATACGGATGCTTCTTCTCCGATCCAAACGGATATAAGATAGAGTTTCAACGGATTCTTGAGGGAGATGAGCTGACCGGTGGTAGAAGTTAACTGCAAGCGTCAGTATATCCTCACTCTATTCTGTATAAATACACATATTTTCGGCCGTATTCCACGGCGAGGTGAATTCTAATGAAAATTCTGATCATCAACCCTAACAGCAGTGAAGACATGACCAAGAGCATTCAGGAAACTGCGCTCCAGTACGCCAACGGCGATTTTGAAGTAAAAACGTTTTCAACGCCCGGCGCACCCGAGTACATCGACTATTATTCAGACGCAGCGCAAGCTGCACCCGGCATGATGCGCCTGGTGAAAGAGAACGAGGCTGAATACGATGCGTTCATCGTGGCTTGTCACTGCGACCCAAACCTCGACCTACTTAAGCAAATCACGGATAAACCGGTTGTCGGCATCGGCGAATCGTCCATGAAACTTGCCAGCATGCTCGGTCATTCCTTCTCCGTTGTCTCTGCCGGCGACCACTCTATTCCCAATAAATATGCAGTCATTCGCAAGTACCATTTGGAAGGCTGCACCGCATCCGTTCGCGGCCCCAAAGAGCCTTGTGAGTGCTTTACTGCCTCAGCACCGTATCTGAGCGCTGCGCGTACTGCCATTGAAGAAGATCTTGCAGAGGTAATCGTACTCGGATGTGCAGGTTTTTCCGGTCTTGCACCTGAAATGCAAAAAGAACTTGGTGTACCCGTGCTCGATGGCGTCGTGTGTGCGCTGATTGTTGCCTCAGGTCTTGTTAAGGCAGGGCTTTCCACAAGCAAAATCAGAAGATACCGCGACGTGGAGAAATAAGTGTAACCAGTGCGAAAGGTGCTTTTATGCTTCCCGAAACACCATGCTTAATGATTGATGAAGCCGTAATGCGTTTGAACCTTAAACGCATGGCAGAAGCATGTGCGGGATACGAATGTCTCCTTCGCCCTCATGTAAAAACGCACAAGTGTCCGGATCTCGCTAAAATTCAGTCCGAATATGGAAGCGCAGCCATTACCGTTGCAAAGCTTTCTGAGGCGGAGATTTTTGTACAAGCAGGATTTAGCGATATCTTCATGGCCTACCCCCTTGTGGGAGCAGAAAAGCTCAAGCGGGCCGCAAAGCTATCCAGGTGTATCCGCCTAATCCTCGCAACAGATTCCCGCATCGGCGCAAAGGCGCTTTCGGAAACTGCCGTGGAGGAAGGCGTTGAGTTTGAACTGCGTGTTGAAGTGGATACCGGAATGCACCGTTCAGGCGTACCCATAGAATCAGCAATTTCGTTCGCGCAGTTGATTTCAAAGCTGCCTGGCCTTAAATTGACGGGCATATTTACCTACCGCAACCTCATCTACGAGGGAAGGCCGAGCCCTGATGTAGAGAAATGCGGCATCGACGAAGGGCGCATCATGGTACAGCTCAAAGAGGATATGCAAAAGAACGGTATTCTCATCAACGATGTGAGCGTAGGTTCCACGGCAACCGCCATCCATTGCGCATCCGTACCGGGCGTAACCGAAGTAAGACCGGGTACCTACATCTTTTACGACACCATGCAGGCTGATAAAGGCGCATGCGACGAGACGATGTATGCCGCGCATGTGGACGCTACAGTGATCAGCGTAAAAGGCAAACTCGTAGTGATTGATGCCGGAAGCAAATCCATTTCGACCGATTGCCCTCCCGATAAGCCGCCATATAACTTTAAAGGCTTTGGCAAGGTGCTTCAACACGAAAACCTCATTCTTCGTTCCATGACCGAGGAACACGGCATGCTTGAAAACCTCTCTCCTTCAGATATGTTCTCCGTGGGTGACCGGCTCTCCATCGTACCCAACCATATTTGTACCACGGTAAATCTGTATGATTATGCATATCTGGTCGGTGTCGGAGCCGATATAAAGAGGATCGAACTCCAGGCGCGCGGTGCCAATACCTAACTGCATGGCAGACGTACGGAGCAATAACATGAGCTTATTCATAAGAACACCTTTGAAGCCCCTTACCCGTATCAATGAACGCTGCGGTAAGAACTTCATGGTGAAAATGGAATGTTACCAGCCTGACGGCTCCTTTAAAATCCGCGGTGTATCGCGACTGTGTGAAGATGTGAAAGCGCGGGGATATAAGCGTATCGTTTCCGCTTCCGGCGGCAACTCGGGACACGCAGCAGCATGTTGCGCACGAGAACTCGGTCTTTCATGTACCGTTGTGATACCGGATGCCGCAAG
Source organism: Bacillota bacterium (assembly GCA_023435855.1). Lineage (GTDB taxonomy): Bacteria > Bacillota > Clostridia > Christensenellales > CAG-138 > UBA7707. The sequence goes on from JAEZLG010000229.1 coordinate 5,070, forward strand.
TTCCTATATGGCGGAAGTGATCCGACGCGAGGGAGCCACAGTGATTACCCACGGTCGAATTTTTGACGATGCGCGCGACTATGCCCTGCAAATTGTTGAGAACGACAAGACTGCTTATTTCCTGCACCCCTTTGACCACCCGATTTTATGGGAAGGCCACTCCACTTTGGTGGATGAGCTTAAGGAGCAGACCGAAAAACCCGATGCAATCGTGCTTTCCGTGGGTGGCGGCGGACTGTTCAACGGTGTGATCGAAGGCCTCGACCGAAACGGTTGGGGAGACGTACCTGTTATTGCAGCCGAAGTGGAAGGTGCACCAAAGTTTCACAAGGCGCTTGAAGCTGGACACCCTGTGGAGCTTACAAGCATCACGACGCTTGCTAACACTTTGGCGGGCAAAACGGTTTCCGAAATGACCGTGAAGTATGCAAAAAGCCACAACGTTCTACCTTATCTTACTAACGACAAAAGCGCTGCGCATGCGGTACTTGAGTTTGTGGAGGATTTTAGAATACTTGTGGAGCTTGCCTGCGGTGCATCTATGTCGGTCGCATATGAACTTCCTCCTGTTGTGGCTCCGTTTCAAAAC
>JAEZLG010000185.1 GCA_023435855.1 Bacillota bacterium
GGAATACCCCGCGTGCAGAGTTTCGCGCGCGCGACTTCAGGCGTATTGCACGCGATAAGCTTAATGGAAACTGGGGACTTGCGCTTGGCACGAGCCTGCTTTTTGGGCTGTGCGTATGGGCTATGGGAGGCATCTCAGCAGTTTTTTCCTCCATAATCGGCGCGGATGCATCGCTTTCCATGCTTGCGCTTATGGTTACCGACTTCTCCTTAAAATTTGATAGCCTGGAGCAGTTTTACTACCTTGTTGCGCCGGCAGCGTGGATCTATTCGCTTCTGGTATTCGTGTTCTCACTTGCGGTTTCCGCCGTTAGCTCTACATTAATGCTCGGTCATAACAAGTTTTATGTTGATCTGTGCAACAACAAAGGCGATCTTTCCGCACTGTTTTCGCGCTTTAGCATTTTTTTTAAAGCGTTTGGGCTGATGCTGTTCATAGGGCTATTTGTATTTCTTTGGTCGCTCTTGCTGTTTATCCCGGGCATCATTGCCGCTTACCGTTACGCTATGGCGCCGTATTTGATGGCGCAGTACCCTGAAATGGGTATCCGCCAGGCGGTCAACGAGAGCAAGCGCCTCATGGCGGGGCGTAAATGGCGGCTGTTCTGCCTTGAGCTGAGCTTTATCGGCTGGGCACTGCTGTGCATGCTGAGCTTGGGTATCGGCTATTTATGGCTTAAGCCGTATATGCAAACAGCGTTTGCTGCTTTCTATCTCGATTGCAGCAATCAAGGCATTCCCTTAAACGCAAAACCGGAACCGAAACCCGTATTTCCCGATAGCGGAAGCAAACTTCCCGATGGCGGCAGTAATATCTAGCTGTTCCCTGTTATGCATAACAATAAGCCGGATGCGCCGCCGTGCCGTCCGGCTTTTTAAGACTTAGGAGAGTTAAGGTAAAGGGAGGCGTTATGGATCTTTCCATTCAGGTTAAAAGCCTCGATCTTCTGATCAAGCTTTTGCGGCACGACTTAAAAAACATGCCGCCTTACGGTTTTAAACCTAATCGAGCATCGCTTAGGGAGGCGGAGCATTGTTTAAAAAGCACGGCGCTTATTAGGAGCACACCAGAGGCGGAGGGGCTAAGCTCTTCTGCTGTCGAGCGTTTTTTACGTGAGATGGATGCGCGGCAGGCAAGCGTTGCGGCGCATGAGCTGATGCTTATTATAAACGGTAAGGTGGTTTCCGAAGGTTACTGGGCGCCATACAGCGCAAAAAAGCCTTATATGATTTACTCCATGAGCAAGAGCTTCACCGGTACTGCCATCGGCATCGCCGTGGACGAAGGAATTTTGTCGCTCGATGAGACATTAACAGATATCTTCCCTGAATTAACACCTTCCGTCTATTTACGCCAGCACAAAACCGCTACCGTACGCCAGCTTCTTACCATGCAGTCGGGCAGCCGCTTTAACGAGGTGGGATCCATGCTCGATGAAAATTGGGTAAAGATGTTTATGGAATCCATGCCCAAGTTTGAGCCGGGCACGGCGTTTGAGTACAATTCCATGAACACCTATATGCTCGCTGCCATACTCGTGCGCCGGACCGGTATGCCGCTCACGGAATATTTAAGGTCCCGCCTATTTGAACCAATGGGCATTTGTGATGCTAAATGGGAGCGCTGCCCGCTGGGCATTGAAAAGGGCGGCTGGGGGTTATACCTTCGTTTGGAAGACGCTGCCAAACTTGGCCAGCTCTACCTCCAGAACGGCCTGTGGGAGGGGAAACGCCTCTTGAGCGAAGAATGGGTCAAAGCTGCCACAAGTAAGAAGACCGATACCTTCCCTGGCGACGCAAGCGGCGGCTACGGCTATCAGATATGGGTGAATAAGGATAATAGCTTTCAGTTTAACGGCGCGTTCGGTCAATATGTGATGGTGTTCCCCGAGCAAAACGCGGTGGTTGCCTTGTATTCCGGTTGTGCCGATCTTTTCGCGCGCGGCGACCTTATGAAGTTCGTGCATGCTGCACTTTTCGGAGGCTTTTCCAAGCCGCTCCCCCAAAACCCCGAAGCACTTATGGTACTTAGGGATACAGAAAAGAGTCTAAGTCTCGAATTCCCCGATCCGCTTTCGGAAGCGGGGAACGACGCCGCTGCATTTGATGTGCTTTCTACACTTCTTGATAAAAAGGAATTTCGCATGGAGCAAAACCCGTGCGGGATATTCCCGCACGCGATTCAATGCGTAGAGGGCAATTTCAGTTTAGGCACAGAGCTTGTGCGGTTTACAAAAAAAGGGGATAGGCTTTATATCACCTTGTACGAATACAACGAACGCAATACGTTTATGGTAGATAAAAGCGGTGAATGGACGCATTTTTCAGCCGCCATGCGCGGTGAACGCTTTTTCGCAGCCGCGCGCGGCGCGTGGTATGTTACGGAAAAAGCCGCGGTTTTACATGTAATGGTGCCGTTTACGGAAACACCGCATGTGCGGCTGTTAACTTTTACATTGGACCTCTCCGACGGGGTTTTGAATGTCAAGTTTGATGAAATGCCCACCATAGAGAAGGCAGGTATGATGCTGGTGGACCTTACCGGCGTATCGCGGACGACGTTTATGAGGAGGCTCATGCCCGCGATAAGAAGGAGCGGTGAGCATATAAGCGAAACGATGAACCGGCTTTACACGCCAACTGCCAAGGGGGTCCCCATCGCGCAAAACGACGATGATTTTTTAGTATAATGGGAGGATTTTAAACTATGTGCGGGATCGTTGGCTATGTGGGCTTTAAAAAGGCTGCGCCACTTATCCTAGATGCGCTTGAAAAGCTCGAATACCGCGGGTATGACTCTTCCGGCCTTGCGCTTGCGGGCGGGGACGAGCTTCGCGTGTTTAAGGCCATGGGGCGGTTGAAGGTTCTTCGCGAGCGTACACATGACGGCGAGGGGCTAATAGAAACAGCGGGCATCGGCCATACGCGCTGGGCCACGCACGGTGAGCCTTCGGACGTCAATTCGCACCCGCATCTTTCCCACAGCGGCAAGGTTGCATTGGTGCACAACGGCATCATAGAGAATTATCTCGAGCTTCGCGATTTTTTAACTGCGCATGGCTACACTTTTGTTTCCGATACCGACACGGAGATCGTGGTACAGCTTGTAGACTTCTTTTATAAAGGCGATCCACTTACCGCAGCGCGCGAAGCGGTAAACCTACTTGTGGGATCGTTTGCGCTCGGTATCGTTTTTAAGGACTATCCCAATGAGATCATCGCCGTTCGCAAAGACAGCCCTCTTATTGTGGGCCTAGGCTCCAACGAAAACTTCATCGCGTCCGACGTACCCGCCATATTGGCGTACACGCGTGAGGTGGTGCGCCTTGGCGAGTACGAGTTTGCCGTATTAACGAAAGAGGGCGTGACCATATTTGATCGCTATGGCGAGCGTGTTAAAAAGGAAGCGGAGCACATTACATGGGACGCGGGCGCTGCGGAAAAGGGCGGCTATCCGCATTTTATGCTCAAGGAGATTATGGAACAGCCCGGTGTCATTAAGAACACGCTTGGTCCCCGCATCCACAAGGGCTATATAGACCTCGAGCTTAAACATATCACCGAGGACGATTTGAAAAATGTGGACCGCGTGTATATCGTGGCCTGCGGCTCGGCCTATCATGTGGGATTTATTGCGAAGACCTACATCGAAAAGCTTGTACGCATACCCGTGAGTGCGGAACTTGCTTCAGAATTTCGTTACAGCGAACCGCTCATCACAGAGAATACGCTCACCATTGTGATAAGTCAGTCGGGTGAAACCATCGATACCCTGTTTGCTATGCGCGAGGCGAAAAAGCGTGGCTCGCATATCTTAAGCATTGTTAATGTTGTGGGGAGCACCATTGCATCTGAAAGCGAGGAGGTGCTTTATACATGGGCAGGGCCTGAGATTGCCGTCGCCACGACAAAGGCGTACAGTGCCCAGCTTACCGCAGTCTACCTCATAGCATTAAAGCTTGCGGAGCTAAAAGGGCGCATAAGCGATGTTGAAATGCAAAAAGCGCTAGATGCCTTCCATAAACTACCGGAGTTATCAGAAGGGCTTCTTTTAGAACGCGAGCAAATACAGTATATGGCGTCGCTGTTTTTTGACAGCCGCGATGTATTTTTCATTGGCCGTAACCTCGATTACGCACTGGCGCTTGAAGGCTCTTTAAAACTCAAGGAGATTTCCTACATCCATTCGGACGCCTATGCCGCAGGCGAGCTTAAGCACGGCACAATTTCGCTTATTGAAAAAGGCACGCTTGTGGTGGCGCTGTGCACCTATGCACCACTTCGTGAGAAAATGCTCGGCAACATCCGCGAGGTGAAGGCGCGTGGTGCGACTGTGCTTGCCGTTACCACAAAGGATGCACCGGGCGTGGCCGAGGTGGCCGACCATGTTCTATGGCTTCCCGATTGCGACGAGCTTATTTTGCCTTCGCTTTCCATATTGCCCTTGCAGCTTTTTGCATATTATGTGGCGCTATTAAAAGGCTGCGACATCGACAAACCGAGAAATTTGGCTAAATCCGTGACGGTAGAATAGAGGTCGTTCAACCTATTTATATTAAAAGTGCCGCAAGGCACTTTTTTAATCCACCGGGATTGTCAAGGGGTACTCAGCCTGTGGGTTTCACTTTCTGAAAACCCGCCCAAAGGCGACTCCTCAAAAAAGTGACAGGATCACTTTTTTGATACGCGAAGCGTGATTTGGAATAAGGTGGACTTTGCAGGGAATAATAAGCCAAGAACGCCGGCAAGCGCCGGTACCGATTTAGGAGGCAATACATGAAACGCAATCTGACCGCTGCTTTAACCGCAATACTGATCTTGGCGCTTTTCCTCAGTGTCGGCTGCGGAAGAGGTGCAGTAACTCCGTCACCGACGGCAGCCCTGACACCTGTCACAACACCCTTGCTCTCGCCTATGGGGACAAACGGTATCCT
>JAEZLG010000048.1 GCA_023435855.1 Bacillota bacterium
CGGGCTTGTATGCCCGGCGTTTTGATGTGCGGATTTATAAGTAGCGTAAACCTTGTATCCCCGTTATCCCAAGGCCCGGGGTATCGGGTAGATAAATGTCTTTTTCGTTAAACACTGCGCCGCCCTCTACGGGATCAAAACTGCATAGCACAGGTCCATCGAGATCCACCTTTGTTATGACGCGCTTTGCACATGCAAGATGCACCGCAGCCGTAACGCTCACCTTTGCTTCAAGCATGCAGCCTATCATACATTCTACCCCGTAGACCTCCGCCGCCGCGGCAATCTTTAAAGCGTTGTAGATACCGCCGCATTTCATGAGCTTGATATTGACCAAGTCGGCTGCGCGCATCTGAAGGATTGTAAACGCATCTTCAGCTGAAAACACGCTTTCGTCGGCCAGCACCGGGATGCTTACGCGCTCTGTAACATATTTAAGACCTGTAAAGTCGTGCGCCTTCACGGGCTGCTCCACAAACTCGATAGATAGAGTACTTTCCTCCATGCGGGAAAGCACGCGTACGGCCTCCTTGGGTGTCCAGCCCTGGTTGGCATCGATGCGGATGAGAACACTTTCTCCAACCGCTTTTCTTACTGCAATAAGCCGCTTTAAGTCGAGATCCGCGTCTTTACCTACTTTAATTTTTAAACAGTCGTAGCCGCGTTTTACCGCGTCTATCGCATCACGCGCCATCTCCTCCGGGTCATTGACGCTTATGGTGATATCGGTGGCTATGCGGTTTTTGCCTCCGCCCAGAAGCTTATAGACCGGCATTTTGTAAAGCTGTCCATATAAATCGTAAAGCGCCATATCCGCAGCAGCCTTTGCACTCGTATTTTTCACCATACAGTGATTGAGTGCGATGAGTGCACCTTCAAGGTCGTCCACATCTCGGCCGACAAGCGTTTTTTCAATATGCTCGCGCATAGCACCGAGTATGGAGCCGTGCGTATCCCCCGTGATAACGCCCGTGGGAGGTGCTTCGCCGTAGCCGATGGAACCACAATCGGTATGGAGTTCGATAATTACATCCTCCACGCTCTCTACCGTGCGAAGCGCCGTCTTAAACGGCACGCGAAGCGGGACGGAAATAAGCCCAAGCCGAATACCCGTAATCTTCATGCGCATTTCCTCCTTAGGTTATATAAAGCCTCGGAAAGGTTCTCTTACCTAAAAATATAGCACGAATTTATATGCCGCACAACTTATATAACAAGCAAAAAAGCCCCGAAGATTCGGAGCTTTTCAATGGCCTTTGCTAATACACCGATTTATCCGCTGCGCGGAACAAAGGGGATTAGCCCCAAGACGGGGGGCATTGCCAACGCCTTAAAACGGACGCAGGCGATTGGTCTGCTTACTTACATCCCCTTGCGGTTCTGGAAGCACGCGCTGCAGTAGATGGGCCTGTCGTTCTTGGGAACGAACGGGATCTTGGTGGGAGCTCCGCACTGCGCGCAAACCGCGTCGTACATTTCTCTCTCACCATTGCGCTGGCTCTTACGGTTGTTGCGGCAGCCCTTGCAACGGATGGGCTCGTTCTGGAAACCCTTCTCCGCGTAGAATTCCTGCTCGCCGGCGGAGAAAACAAATTCCGCACCGCAGTCCTTGCACACCAACACTTTGTCTTCGAACATCTGGAAAATCCCCTTGTGAAAAATAAATTTTTTGGCTTTTCAAAAGCTAAGGCTGACCTGGTCTTTTACCCCACACACGCCGGCCGGAAGCTTCGCTACCGGGCCAAAGGCCTCCCACTACAACTTCTCTCGGGGGGATGTCCCCCGGCCGGACTGACATCTAAGCCGCACCATGCTCACCGGCAATTTACCGGCTTACGTGGGTCGTTTTGCCTGCGACTGGCATCGACTTACAACCACAGACCCTTAGAATCTGAATAACCTTAATCATTATAAGCCAACTTGTTAAAAAATGCAATACGTATTTTTTTACTTCAAAAAACGCTTAATGCGGCGTAATCTCTTCGTATTTTGCACGTGGCCCACCTACATATTTAGGACGTGTGCGTGCCATCACAAGGTTCGCCTCTCCTATTTTTCGCACAGATGCATGGATAGGAACAGCGACACGCCTTAAATGCATACCAATTAGCGTGTTGCCGATATCAAGACCTGCACGTGCAAGGGAATTCACATCCTCCGCCATCACGGGATCATCAAAAAGCTCGTATGCTCGCATAGCCATCGCACCACCCGCGTGAAGCTGCGGCCGCACCCATACCTCCTGCAAATCGTAGCGCAAAAGACATGCACGTTCCACTACCAGCGCGCGGTTTAGGTGTTCGCAGCACTGCACTGCTAAATAAAGGCCCCGGCTCTTAATCTCAGGCAAAATAGCCTCCATCACCTCGTGCGCGACCGCCTCCGAGGATCCGGTGCCGATGCGCTTGCCGACTACCTCACTCGTGGAGCAGCCCAAAACCACGATATCACCTTCCCGTATTGTATCGGCCGCGGCAAATAACTCCTCCATGGCCTTTTTCGTTTGTTCATATAATTCAGGCATGTTTCTACCTCCGATTGCAACGCTTATTATAGTGCAGAGACCTTGAAAATGCAACCGTTTGGGCACTGGAATACCTTTGTCCATTTTGGCGAATATCCATTTATTTTCGGTATTGCTAATAACTTTTGTTTAAGCTATAATAATTTTGAGAATTTCTTGACAATTTCGCATTTTGGCTTATAATCTATATAGGAATAATTATTATTCTTTGGAGAATTGGAATGATTTATTCTAAACAAAGAGAGCTGCTAATTTCACAGCTAAAGCGTTATCGTGTTCATCCCACGGCAGATACCCTGTATGCTGCGGTCCGGGCCGAAAACCCTACCATCAGTCTTGCTACGGTCTACCGAAATTTAAACCAGCTTGTAGACAGCGGCCAAGTGATGCGCATCCCCGTCCCGGGGCAGGCCGACCGTTTCGACGATAAGAACGACGGCCACCAGCACATGCGGTGCACGCAGTGCGAAAGCATCACGGATATACCAATCTCTGCTCTTCCCGATATATGCGGCATTGTATCCGAGAGAACCGGCCTCACGATCAGCGAGTGCGCCATGCTTTTTAACGGCATATGCAAGGCCTGTGAAAAGAAAAACGCAGCAAAAAAGCAATAACACCATTTATTTTATTCACTACATAGTTAGGAGGCTTTTTAAATGAAAGATTTAACCGGAACCAAGACACTTAAGAACCTTGAGACCGCCTTCGCAGGCGAAAGTATGGCACGCAACAAATACACCTACTATGCTTCTGCCGCTAAAAAAGAAGGCTTCAACCAAATCGCGGATATCTTCGAGGAGACAGCAAACAACGAGAAAGAACATGCTAAGCTTTGGTTTAAATGGCTGCATGACGGTGCGGTTCCCGTAACAAGTGTAAATCTTAAAGATGCTGCGGGCGGCGAACATTATGAATGGACTGAAATGTACGCCCAGTTCGCCAAAGAAGCCGCTGAGGAAGGCTTCACAGAATTGGCCAACTCGTTTAAGATGGTCGCCAACATTGAAAAGGAACATGAAGAGCGCTATCTGAAGCTTCTCAAGAAGGTCGAAGAGGGCAAAGTGTTCTCCAGCGACGGCACTAAGGTTGCATGGAAGTGCGACAATTGCGGCCACATTCACTTCGGTGATAAAGCTCCCGAAATCTGCCCCGTCTGCAAGCACCCCAAGGCATATTTCGAGCTCCGTGCAGAAAACTATTAAGCATAAATTCATGTCGTAGATAATAACGGGCTGTATCGTTTTCACGAAACAGCCCGTTATTTTTATAGATAGCCCCCGCAAGAAATTTCCCGGCTCCCTCTGTCGATCAATACCCTTTCAGATAAGAACTTCAAGGGAGTACTCGCCGATTTGCATCGTACCTTGCAGACTGTCGTATGCAATAAATATGAATTTGTACGTACCGGAACTGTCCGGGAGGGTGTTGTACGTGTTCAAATCGGTGTTATAGATCATGAAATAGTCATATTCGGCAGAATAAGGCGAGGAAGAAAACATAAAGGGAACCATGCCCATCAGAGATGTTTTCACGGAAGTTAGCCACAATTCGCTTTGAGAGATAGTTGCATTGAATTTGGAAATTTCATCTTTGTCAGTAAACTCGATGTCACTCGAATAAAAATACCGCGCGATTTCAGCTTGCGTTCCGGATTGTGTTCCACCCGTCCAGTCCTCAGTCGTTATGTTGCCCTTATCCGGTAAATCAAATTTTATCTGTACCTCTATCCGACTTACATATCCATAATCATGGGAATACATATCGCTTAAAATAAAGGTGAAAGAGCCATACAGCACAAACAAAATAGTGAATATAATTCCTGCAACGATATTTTTAGTGGTCTTAAATCCCTTTTTCTTGTAAATGCGGCCAAGTATCAGGGATGCGAGCGGAATCGGCAGAGGCACAAAGAACAACCACATGTTTTCTACAGCTGCTTTATTTTCATTTGTTTTTGCTAAAACTAAAAACATTGCAAAATAGATAGAGAGCAACGTTAGAATGAACAGCAAAAGCATAGCGGTTTTTATGGTATACCAATTTGCCGGATATACAGCAATCCTGTTCTCGCGTTTCATTTTGCTATTGGACATGTTTTACACCTCATATAGGTCGACGGGAAAAGTACAGTATTAAACATTATACAGCACTTCTTATGTAATGTATGATATCATAATAGCAGCTCTTCGGCAAAAAACGCGCGCCTGCCCAGGCGCGCATTTATGTGCCGAAGCAATTATTTTACTTATCGTTTTACTGCATAGACATCATTTCCGTACGAAGAACTTTGATGATATGCTTTTCAAGCCTTGAAATATAGCTTTGCGAAATACCCATCAAGTCCGCAACCTGTTTTTGGGTGTATTCTCGCTGCCCCTTAAGACCAAAGCGCAGCTCCATAATCCGCTTCTCGCGAGCCGTGAGTTTTTGCATAGCCAACAGCAGAAGGTCTTTATCGACCTCCTCTTCCAGATTGCGGTATACCACGTCGCCCTCCGTACCTAAAATGTCGGAAAGCAAAAGCTCATTCCCATCCCAGTCCACATTGAGCGGCTCATCGAGCGATACCTCGAGCTTAAGACGACAGCTCCGTCTAAGATACATGAGTATCTCATTTTCTATACAACGGGAGGCATACGTCGCTAGCTTGATGCGTTTTTCTGTATCGAAGGTATTCACAGCCTTTATTAAACCGATGGTGCCTATAGAAATAAGATCCTCAATGCATACCCCTGTATTTTCAAACTTCCGCGCGATGTATACGACCAGGCGTAAATTGCGTTCGATGAGCGTTTGCTTTACGCTCTCATCGCCGTGTTCGAGCCTCAAAATCAGCTCTGCCTCTTCTTCCTTCCCGAGCGGTGGCGGGAGCGCCTCGCCCGCGTTCACGTAGTAAAGCTCCCGCGCAATGTCTAGGCGCAGGTAAAGCTCATACAGCAAGCAGCGGATCTCGTGGAGCATGTTTTTCCTCCTTATTCTGTATGGGCGGCACTCAGCGCAGCAGGCGGAACGAGCGCCGAGGCACCCTTAAAAGGCGCGGGTGCTAAGGCAGCGAGTGCATTTAACCTTGTTCCGGTGGAGCAGTCATACAGCGCATCGGGCTTAAACGCATAAAGTATTGTGTTGCCGCCCGCGGCACCCCGCACCAAAACGGGGACGCCGGCGCCTGCACCGATAAAATCCCGCGTATAAAACACGATGACGGGGAGCGCACTTATAGGCTCCGTCAGGAAGTTGCCCGTATCCACAATACCGTCAAGCAGATATTCCTTTCCTTTGTAACACAGCCTTAACCGTACCAAGACGGCATTTTTGGCATTTCGGGCGAGCACATAACGTAATGCCCGCGGCAGAAAGGATACGCCTAAAGCACCTAAGAGAGCGGCGCGGAGCGGAAACGACGCCAAAAGTACGCCATTTTTCATGCTCCCGCCTAAAACAAGCGCGAGGCAGATGCAAAGCCCGCCCGATAAAAAAGCGGCAAAGAAGACACTTAGCGCGTGGTGGAGATAAGCGCGAACGGTCCGAACCGGGATGCAAAGCGCCATGAGAAGCCCCGTAACAAGTTTCATAACCAGCGTTCCAAGGAAAGGATAAGAGAACGCGAACGCGGCATACACGGCTCCGCCGAGTGAGAAGCATAACATGCGCCAAAACGGCACTTTTGCTGAGCACATGGCGGCCGCCGCTCGAAGCATAAGCGCATTCATCACGGCGTTATCCAGCAGGAAAAGCTCCAGCCACACGGCATTTACCTCCATTGCCGGTACTATACCATACGCACTTTGTGGAATTTGTAGAACCGATGACGCGTATATATGCCCACGGTGTCGAATTAAACGACGCTAAAATCGTCAACAAAACAAGCCGCTTTGCATGTATTTGTGTTGACTTCCAATCAACAGCTGCATAGGATGAGCCGCTTGAGCTTATCAAAAATATGGTTGCGAACAATATAGAAGGCATTAAAACAAACCCCATACTTTCATAGTGGTATAACAAAGACGTTTTTGATAAGATTGTGCGTTTATTCCGCGGGGAAAGCGTAATGGATTTGTTTTATCAAGATACGGTGAAACTTATAAAGATGTGGCAGGACAAAGGAAGGACATGAAAGGACATCGACGACGATAGAATTATGGCAATGTTCAAAGCCATCCTTAACGCACGAACAGCACACGCGTATTATAGAATTGCTAACGGCGTGCATACTCGTATGCACGCCGCAAAAATTTAAAGCAAAATCGGAAACGCTTATCCTCCTTTAGATTGCCGTTTTTCTCCTTTCAGGATAAAATTCCCGGAAAAGCGCTATGTAGCTGGGTATATCTGCTATATCC
>JAEZLG010000093.1 GCA_023435855.1 Bacillota bacterium
ATCTACAACCGAGCTTTGACAGAAACGCTCGCACAGGATATTTCAGCGTTGAATGTTCTTCTTAAAGAGAGGTGATTTTGACATTGAAAGCATGGATTTACCGCGCAGCAGCCGTACTTATTTTTGCATGCCTGTTTGCGCTGCCAAATAGCGCCTCTGCGGAGGGGTATGAAACGGGCCAAGTTACGGCCGAAGCCGTAAAGCTTCGCCGCGCGCCTGATACCGAGTCTGAGATACTCAAAGAGCTTCCACGCGGTACCGAAGTGGAAGTGCTTGCGTCCGAAGGCGGTTGGTATAGGGTGCTTTATCTGGATCAGGTCGGATATATAAGAAATGACTATCTGTTCTTAAAATCCGCGGGTTCTTGCGGCGCATATGTAATAGACGATGATACGGAGCTTCGCGGAGGGCCGGGCGATTCTGCCTATGTAGTGGCCAAGCTCGGTGCGGGGCGCGGTGTGAAGGTGAAGACCATTATCGGAGAGTGGTACTTTGTACAGCTTGATGATCTTTCCGGTTATGTGAAAAGTGCAGAGCTTTTGATTACAAGCTCCAGCACAGCCTCTGTGAGCATGCTCAAAAAGGGTATGGAAGGCCAAGAGGTAGAGAGGCTTCAAAAGGAACTGAGCAGACGCGGCTTCCTTTCAAGAGCCGATGTAACCGGCAAGTTTGATTCAAAGACCCGCGAAGGCGTGCTGCAATTCCAAAAAGCAGCGGGATTATCCTCGGTAGACGGGGTAGCCGGTGCGGAGACCTTAAATACCGTATATGATTCATCCAACAACATCATGAAGGAGAACGCCACATACAATCGGATTAAGGGCACGGTTATACTCCTGGACTGGTTTAAGGGCGGTGCTGAGTGGCTTGAAAAGGGTGCGCGCTTTACCATAACCGACGTGCGCACGGGATTAAGTTTCCGCGCGAGACGCTTTGGCGGTTGGTATCATGCAGACAGCGAACCTATTACCGCCTCAGATACAGCTATCATGAAGCGCTGCGCCGGCGGCAAATGGTCGTGGGACAGACGTCCTATCTGGATCACCTACAACGGCAAGACCGTGGCTGCGAGCATGCATTGCATGCCGCACATGGTAGATCCGACCGCCAGTAACAACTTCGACGGGCATTTTTGCATACATCTTTATAACTCGCTCGTCCATGAAAACAGCAAAGAGTGCCCGCGGCACCAAGCTTGCGTCAATGAAGCATATCGTGCCGGACGCGCGGGGTAAAATCGTCTAGGCATAATAAAATGGCTGTCTCGATATTCATCGGGACAGCCATTTTAACATGCAATCATTCATCAAAAATAGAATCCAGCCGCTTGCGCATACTCCTACGTCTCGCTTTTGATTGTGTTTTATCCACTTTGTAGCAGCCGCTTTGCGTCTCAATAAGAATGTCACCCTCTTTCACAGGAGCTAAAACGGAAGCTTTTTCGAGCGTTACAAGTGTGCCTTCATCATCTGTGCAGATGATGAAATCCCCCTCGAAACGGTCTGCGATGAGCATTAAAAAACCCCCCTTTGTGACCTTTTTTCAATCATATACATATTTGAAATCGGCTTTAGCTGTGTTACAATACATTATAGCAGAAAAACTCGAAAAGCAAAGGAAGCAGTTGTGAAAGTTCTCGATCCCAAAAAGCAAGAAATGCTTCAGAAAATGCGTGCGACCGTTCAACTTATGGAAGATGATCTTTTAAACACCGGCATGCGGGAATACGAGAGAACGGGAAAGCTCTCAAGCCCCGAATTGTGTGAAAAAAGCACCGAATACGAGAATTATCTTCTATCTTTACGACAGTTGGAGGATTTACCTGAAGAGTAATAAAAAAACAGGTGACGCAATGAAGCTATACCATTGCAGTTTATTTTACTGTGAATGTGTGAATAAATCTTAAAAGGTGACTTTACGGGTTTCCCTTGTACGTTGCGATATCGTATAATATGTAACGATAACGATAGTATTTTGGATGCGCGAAAGGCGGTTGCAGCTTGTCTTACGAGGTGCTAGTAAAAACGATATCCAGCGGTTTCTCCCAGATTCAATGGACGGACCTTGTGGATATTTCTCTTATTGCCGTGCTGCTGTACAGGCTGATTTTGCTCACAAAAGAAACACGGGCTTATCAGCTGATCAAAGGCGTCGCGTTTTTGTTTTTAGGTGCTATCGTGAGCGATGCTCTCCAACTTGCTACACTCGGCTGGCTGCTGAATTCTGTTTTAGCCTCCGGCGTGGTCGTGGCAGTAGTACTGTTTCAACCCGAGCTTCGGCGTGCTTTTGAACACATCGGAAGAGGAAAGCTGTTTACACGTGATGTGCTTGGGGCCATCGTGCCCGAGAGCTCGCAGATCGTAAGTGAGATGCATCTCGCCATAACGAGCCTTGCCCAAAGGCGCGTAGGCGCTTTGATTGTGATCGAGCAGCGTACGGGGTTAGGGGATATTATCAGCACCGGCACCCGTATCGACGGTATAATCTCAGCACCCCTTCTTGAAAATATTTTTGAGCCGAACACGCCTTTGCACGATGGCGCAGTGGTAATTCGCGAGCAGACCATCGTATCGGCGGCTTGCTTTTTACCGCTTGCGGAGGATATGACTATCGCACGCGAACTGGGTACGCGGCACCGTGCTGCACTTGGCGTATCATCCGTTTCAGACTGCATCGCTATCGTCGTATCCGAGGAGACAGGTATAATCTCCTTCGCGCGCGAGGGCAAGCTTATCCGCTACATTGACGACAAAGCATTAAGGGACCTGCTGGAATCAGTTTTCCTACGCGAGCGGGAATCGGCACTGCCCTTCTTCCTTCGGAGGAATAAAGATGAAAATAAAAACTAAGGTCCGCTTTTCCACCGTCCGATTCTTGAAAAACCTGTTTACGAAAAACATACTCATTAAGCTCCTCTCGCTGCTTTTTGCGATGCTTGTCTGGGGCTATGTGTTGTCGGATCAAAATCCTGTGCGCACAAAAACGGTGGCTGAAGTCCCTGTGAATTTTGACGGCGAAAGCGATCTCATTGCCCGAAGGCTCGTCGTTAGAAGCGATAGGGCACAAGCGCTCAAAAGAATTACAGTTAAGGTGGATACGGAGCTTACCAAATACGCTGATCTCGATGCGAATGACATCACAGCCAGCATAAGCCTGCGAAACGTAAGCGGGCCGGGCACCTACGCTCTGCCCATCAATGTCACCGCAACCGACGGTACCGTTGTAAGTCCCTTGCAGGAGGTTACAGTCGAGATTGATAACCTAGTATCAAAGCGCATACCTGTGGAA
>JAEZLG010000117.1 GCA_023435855.1 Bacillota bacterium
AATCCCAGAGCTCAGGGCTCCGCCTCCGGAACCCCCGTGAGGTGCGTAACTCGGTGTTGGTGTAGGGCAAGGGCTCTGCCCTTGCCGCGATTTTGTAATCGGCAAGGGTAGAACCCTTGCCCTACACAGAGATCTCCATCCTCCCTTAAGGGTCGGATGATTCATCCCGCCGTGTTAACGTTTTTATCTGTCATTTCGAATGGAGCGTAGCGGAGTGAGAAATCCCCTGCATGGTGCCGCATAGGTCGGAAAACCGCTAGCTGCGTGCCGATGGTATATCTATAGCTCCGGGAGATTTCTCGCTTTGCTCGAAATAACAGTGTAACCCGCACTCCGCCTTTCACGGCCCTCGTAGGGGCGGATAGCATCCACCCGCGTGTTTTGTAAAGTGGTACATCCTCCCTGTAGGGCGGGATGATTTCATCCCGCTGCTTTTTCCCTATAATCGCTTTGTAATATTGTCACGGAAACAAACACTCTAAAACTGCTATAGTAGTATCATAAAAGCAGCTTTGGAGGAAATGTTATGCTATTCGGACGCAAACCGGGGTTTTCTTATATATCCATGCCTGAGGCGCAGACGGAGTTGAACAAAAACAGCGCCATACGCATTATTGACGTGCGCACGCCCGAGGAATATCGCGCGGGGCATATTCCGGGGAGTATGAACGTTCCGCTTGATCAAATCGGCGGTATACTAAACGCAGTACCCGATAAATCTGAGCGACTTTTTGTATATTGCTTAAGCGGCGCGCGAAGCCGCAGCGCCAGCCAAAAGTTTACCGATATGGGCTATACGGACGTAAACAACATTGGCGGCATTTCACAGTGGACGGGTAAGTTAGAGAGTGCATAAGCTGCTGATTTTTAATAAGGAGAAGATAACATGCATTATAAAACCTTAGGCATCATAACGCTTATACTTGCGCTTTTCATGTCCGGCTGTGCTTTGGAGCCTATGCCCGAAGTTTCAACGCCCGCACCAACCTCGTACCAAACGATTACAGCGGAGGAAGCGTATACCATGATGAAGGAATCGGATGACTTCATTTTATTGGATGTGCGCACGATGGAGGAATACCTTGAAGCGCATATAGAGGGTGCCGTACTATTGCCAAACGAGTCGATTGATGAAACGACGGCTATGGAGGTTCTACCCCAAAAGGACGCGCAAATATTCTTGTACTGCCGCACAGGCAGAAGGAGCGCTGAGGCAGCTGGAAAGCTATTTAACCTCGGCTATACGAATGTTAACGACTTCGGCGGAATTGTCGACTGGCCCTATGACGTGGTAAATTAAACCACTTATTAATACAATAAAAACCGCTTACGAGCGGTTTTTCTATTTTTTCAGATATTTTGTAAATTTCATGACAGTCTGTTATAATAGCTTTATTATACGTTTTTTTTATATTATTGGAGGAATTATCATGATCACTGTGAAGGAAGTGAAGTCCAAGGCGGAACTTCGCAAATTTGTGGACTTTCCGAACAAGCTCTACAAGGATGTGGAGCAATTCATCCCCGCCATGTACGGCGATGATTTAAGTGATTGGGACAAAAACGAAAACCCGGCTTTTGAATACTGCGAAGGAAAATGCTTTCTCGCCTACCGCGGCAAAAAAATCGTAGGCAGGATCGGCGCTATTTTGAGCCACAAGGCAAACGAAACTTGGAAGACCAACCGCATGCGCTTTTCACAGGTGGATTTTATCGACGATGAGGAAGTCTCAAACGCACTTTTTAAGGCCGTGGAGGATTTTGCGCACGAAAAGGGCTGTAACGAGGTGCATGGTCCCTTGGGATTTTGTGACCTTGATCGTGAAGGCATGCTCGTGGAGGGTTTTGAGCGCAAGGGCATGTTCATCACCTATTATAACCACCCGTATTACAACACGCATCTTGAGCGCCTCGGATACAGTAAAGATGTTGATTGGGTAGAGTATTTAATCAGTGCCGATTTACCCGAGGATAAAGCCAAGCGCCTCGATGCTGTCGCCATGCGCGTACTTACGCATAACAAGCTTACCATTGCAACGCTCAATAGACGCAAGGATTACGGCCCCTACATTAAGCAAGTGTTCGAACTCTTAAATGAGGCATATGCCAAGCTTTATAGCGTAGTCGCTTTGAATGACAGGCAAATCGAGCGTTACTGTAAAAAGTTTATTCCTCTTGTAGATCCCGATTATACCTGCTTTGTTATGGACGAAAACAACAAACTTGCCGGGTTCGGTGTGTCTGCACCGTCGCTCGCCAATGCCATGAAGAAGAGCAACGGCAAGCTCTTCCCGTTTGGCGCATTCCGTGTGCTGCACGCACTCAAACATAACGATACGCTCGATCTGTTTTTAATTGCGGTCCGTCCGGATCTGCAGGGGCAGGGCGTAAATGCGATTTTGCTCAACCATATCATGAAAAACAGCCTTCGAAACGGCATCCGCTTCGCGGAGACCGGACCGCAGCTCGAGTACAACGAAAAAGTGCAGTCTCAATGGAAAAATTTTCAAAAGGAGCAGCATAAGCGCCGCCGCTGCTACATCAAGCAAATTTAAAAGCGTAATAAGCAAACCAAACTAATTAAATAATAGCCGCCCCGCGCAAACTAGGCAAATAAGGTTAGAAAAAACCTTACTTAGGCGGGGCGGTATATTTTATTGAAAAAGCTTAATAAAAAAGCGCTTCTTGCGGGGCTTATAACAGGAATATGC
>JAEZLG010000216.1 GCA_023435855.1 Bacillota bacterium
ATGATATCCTGTAAGGAAGCACTCGATAAGAAATATTGCTGCTTGAGTCTTAGTTTTTTGCCCGCATCGGTGCTGTCGTTGGGATAGAGCACGCGGGTGATATCCTCCACGGAATTCTTTTCCTCGATAGCGCGCGCATACTCCTGGTCGTTGAAGAGTGCAAAATCGAACTCTTCCATAGGCTCGCTCTGCCAAAGACGAAGCGTGCCTATGTTTTTGGTTTTATAGCCGATGATGGGCATATCATAAGGTACCGCAAGCACCTTTTGATCGGCAAACTCGATGGTGATTGTTTTGTCGTCGCGCCGCCTGCTCCAAGGGTCTCCGAAGCGCTGCCAGTCATCCGCCTTTTCCACCTGAAAACCGTTTGCGAAATGTTGCTTGAAAAGGCCAAACTTATAGCGAAGCCCGTAACCCTCAAGCGGTATGTTCATAGTCGCTGCGCTATCCAAATAACAAGCGGCAAGGCGGCCAAGACCACCATTGCCGAGTGCATCGTCCTCAATATCCTCCATGGTACTAAGGTCTGCACCTCGTGCGCGGAACAACTCGCGTATCTCGTCGATGACACCGAGGCAATACAGGTTGTTAAATACCATGCGCCCCATCAGGTATTCCGCGGAAAAATAATATGCGCGTCGAACGCGTTCGTGCGTACGCCGGCTCTCGCGCCAATCGTTCGCTATTTCAAGCATCACGGCCTCGCCAAGCGCATTATGAAGCTGGACGGTGCTTGCCTCATGAAGTTCAAGCTGGTAATGCGCCTTGAGCTCCTCCTCCATGCGCCGCATAATGGCGTTGCTGCTAATCATGTATCGATCTCCGATCCTCTATTTCGGTATTTTCCGAACTGCATTTTATCATATGGACATAATATGCGCAAATCCGTTTTTATCCGTGTCCTTTTTCGCTCGACTGGGATTTGCCCCATATGATATAGTATTCACGAAATCAATTCTTTAAAAAGCCGTCGGGAGGCGTTTTTCACATGAGCGAAAAAACGAGCGCCATCGATTTTTCAAGAGCCTTTCAGGCTTTAGAGCATACTTATTCCATTTGTATGCAGAGAACCCTGAGCAAGTACGGGCTGTACCCGGGCCAGCCGCAGCTTTTGTTCGCCGTGCGAGGACTCAACCGCCCCACGCAAAACGAGCTCGCCGCATCGCTTAATATCAGCAAAGCTTCGGTGGGCGTTTCGCTTCGGAGGCTTGAAAATGCAGGTTTTATCAAACGCATACGCGACAAAGAGGATTCCCGCTGCATACGCATTTTGCTCACCAAAAAAGGCGAAGAATATGCCCGCTGGTGCGACATCGATTTTGAAATGATATTTACGACCATGCTCGAGGGGCTTTCTTTTGAGCAAAGGGAAAGCACCCTTGCGCAGATGAGGCGCATGGATCACAATCTCAGCGAATTGAAAATCCGTTTGGAAAAATAGAATTGCAGAGGTTTTACTACTATGCTGCAATATAAAAGACACATCATCTATGTAATCTTGCCTGTAATACTTCTGATCATGGTTGGTTGCGCTGTTAAGAGTTATCCGGTAACCGATGATATTTCCGACGATGTAAAGGAAGCTTTTTTAACGATTTACGGCACCTACAATTACGAAGGCCGCTTTGAGGTGTTGCTTAAAAACCTTGAAGATGCGGTAACAGATGAAAAGCTCAGGGCTGCGCAGGAGGAATATTATTCTTGCGTACGCGATTATGTAAATGACGAATTCTATTTAATTCTGATTGCAAACTGTGAAATCAGTAAATATGAAAAATATGCTTACGAAAACGGCTTCACCTACCGTACCGATTCATTCGAATTTGAAGAATATTCTAAAAATACCGACAGTACCACTTTTAACTTTATTGCGCATATCATCCTTACCGATGCCGACAAAGCCGAAACACGAGGTACCGTAAAAGGGCAAATCTCCGTAGGCGATGATGATGGTTTAATTTCGAACTTCTATCTGTCGCCGACAGGATTCCTGCCTGACAAGTAACAGTAATGATGCAAGTAAAAAGCTTTTCTCTCTGTCTGCGCCTTTATACCCCTACCCCAAGCTCACCGCACAGATCTTTTTCCATGATTCTCCGAACGGCTCCCATGTCCTTATTTCGGCCGAGTGCATACATGAGCTTCGTGACGGCCGCTTCGGTTGTCATATCCGAAGCGGAAATGACGCCTGCCTCACGCAGCGCATGGCTGACCGCATAAAGATCGGGTGTACTTGCCTCGTATAAGCATTGCGAGGTGAGCACCACCGGTATGCCGCTTTTTACGAGTTTTTTGATGCTCTCTGCATGATCGCGTCGAAAGTTGTGTACACCACCAAGACCGAATGCCTCACCAGCCGCGCCCTTCACATCGCAGTTTAAAAGCATATCTAAAAGTGCCGGGCTTGCGCCCGGGATCAGCTTCACGAGGGCAACGCGTTCGTCTATACCGTCAAAAAAACGAAATTCCCCGCGCGGTCTGTGCGGATAAAGCTCTACATATCCGCCGTTCACAACCGTGCCGATATACGGATAATTGATGGATTCAAATGCGTTAACGGAAACGGTTCGTGTTTTTACCGCGCGGCAACCAAGTATGAGCGCACCGTCAAAGCAAACATACACGCCGCCTGCCATGGCTCGAGCGGCAATGAGCGCATCCCTAAGGTTCTTTCGGCCGTCCGAATCTGGGTAGATAATAGGCTGCTGTGCGCCTGTGAGAACCACCGGAATGGGCACATTTAAAAGCATGAAACTAAGCATGGATGAAGTATATGCCATAGTATCCGTACCGTGCGTAATGATGACACCCTTGTACCCTTCCACCACGCTTTTATTTACCTCTTGGGCTATAATGCGCCATTCCTCGGGCTGGATATTGGAGCTGTCCATATTAAAAAGGTCTACGCAGTCCACATCATCGTAGGAAATCATGGTATGCTCAAGAAGCTGGCTTCCCGTAAGCGCTGGCATAAGCCCGGTTTCGCCGGGTATGCAAGCGATAGTGCCGCCGGTGGAGATAAGCTTAATTTGCTTCATGCCGCTCGCTCCTTTTCTTAAGGGGAGTTAAACCCCTTACCTTAACGTATTGTCCCCTTGACCGCCTGCTCTAAACGCAGTAGTGCATCTTGAAGAGCAACTTTGGGCAGCGCAAGATTGATGCG
>JAEZLG010000220.1 GCA_023435855.1 Bacillota bacterium
TCCCTGAGCTTTGTAAAGTAGGCTTTCGGGAAGATGGCCGGATTGCCTCGGCGCTCCCCATGCCCCATGGCGATGAGATGATCAGGATGCTCATAGAAAAATGCAATCTCGTTCTTTATGCTTTGGCGGCGAAGCCGCGGCTGATCGGCCACGAGAAACATAATTGCATCCGCATCCTTCATTGCATCCATACCCAGGCGTATGGTATGGCTTATACCTTCCTCGGGGCGGTTGTTTTCTATCGCAATAAAGCCGAGCACTTTGGCCTGTTCTATCAATCGCGGATACTGCGTAACGACAGCAACCGCAAAAAAGTCTTCCTTGGGGATTACATCAAGTGCATGCTCCGCGAGCGTTTTCCCCTCAAACATTGCCTCAAGTTTGTTAACGCCGAAACGGCTGCCGCTTCCGGCGGCCATCAATATGCAGCCAAGCTTCATTGCGGTTTTTGATACCTACCTCGTGCTACGTATTTCCCCATGTTGCTCTTAGTTAAAACACCGTCACAAACAACATGCACGCCGTTTAAGAAAACATGCTTCGCTTTACCCTTCACATCAAAGCCCGCATACGGGGAGTTATCACAATGATGCGCATGATCGTCGTCGGTTATGCGCCCTGTCGCATTCGGGTCCCATACTACGACATCCGCTACAGCACCAACTTTAATTTCCCCGCGGTCCTCCATGCCAAAAAGGAGCGCTGCATTTTTTGATAAAAATGCAACCATCTGCTCCATTGTGATTTTTCCTTTAAGTACGCCGTAGGTATATAAGAGTCTCGGGCGGTAACCTACACCTGCACCTCCGTTTGGAATTTTCGTGAAATCGTCTTTACCCATGGCCTTTTGCGCCATGGTGAAGGAGCAATGGTCGGTGCCTATGGTTTGGATATCGCCGTTTTTAAGCCCATTTATAAGTGCTTCACAATCCGCGTCCTTACGTAAAGGCGGGCTCATTACAAATTTCGCACCGTCAATGTCCTTGTATCGCTCGTCTGTTAAAAGAAGGTATTGCGGGCAGGTCTCGAGGTAAACTTCCTGTCCTCTCGCTCTTGCACGCATAGCTTCGAGGAGACCTTCCTCGGTTGAAAGATGCACCACGTATGCGGGCGATTCTGCAAGCTCGGCGATGCGCATAAAGCGGGCAACCGCCTCGGCTTCGATGGCAGCGGGACGGGAGATCGGATGGCCTTCGGGGCCTAAAATACCGCGTGCTTTTACCTCGTCGCACATCCTTAAAAGCATTTCCCAGTTTTCGCAGTGCACACCGATGAGCGCACCGCGCTTTTTGGCTTCCTTAAGCGCCAAATATATCTGCCCGTCGTCTACCTTAAGTCCGTTGTAGACCATATACATTTTATAAGAAGTAACACCTTCGGCGCTCATAAGATCCATCTCCGACAGGGTCGTCTCATCCCAGCGGGCGATGGCCATGTGGAAGCCGTAATTGCAGGAGCTTCCTTGAGCTTTTTTGTGCCAAGTTTCAAGCGCCTCTTTTAGACTGCCGTTTCTCTCCTGCGTGGCAAAATCGAGTATCGTTGTGGTGCCGCCTAAAATGGCAGCCCTACTGCCCGTATCGAAATTATCCGCCGTCACGGCACTTCCGGTATCGAGATCAAAATGCGTATGCGTATCGATAAAGCCGGGGCATACGTACATACCTTTGGCATCGACTGTTTTCATATTGCTATCGGGTAGAATGCCTTTTTTGACGCTAATGATACGGTCGTTTTCAAGGAGCACATCCGCCTCGAACATGCCGTTGTGGTTGACGACGGTTCCGTTTAGAAGGAGCGTTTGCATAGATACCTCGCTTTCCTCTAGTAAGATGCACATTTTAAATAAAATAAAGCAAAAGAAAAAGCGCCGTACGCATGGCATATGTATACCCGCGCCGGACACTCATAGCAGGACCGAAGGCGGCCCGTAGAAACTTCCGCACCATTTCGCGGAATTATATGAGAATCTTGCTTAAGGTAAGAAAGGTCAAACACCGAGTTTTGCCTCACATTACCTTCGATTGTAATGTTATCACCCAAGTAATGAATTTGCAAGCGGATACCGCGGAAATTTCACTTGCCATGCACAATTTTCATATTTATTTGGCCATAAAAGTATGTTATACTGATTTCAAAACAAAAAGATATTTTGACTCATACAATTTTTGTGATGCTTGTTTTGCTATATTTGAGGTTCAATCTTATTCGGATAAGGGGGACAAACGTTTGAAGCAGCACGAACTGATCCAAGCAGCACTCGATGGCCGCGCGACCTTCGTTATCAAAAACGCACGCGTCGTGAACGTGTTCACCAACGAAATCCTCAAATCTGACGTCGCCA
This sequence comes from Bacillota bacterium, assembly GCA_023435855.1. Taxonomy (GTDB): domain Bacteria; phylum Bacillota; class Clostridia; order Christensenellales; family CAG-138; genus UBA7707. The sequence continues at coordinate 2,342 of JAEZLG010000220.1, forward strand.
TGTACGGCGATACCATCATAGGTGTGGGCGAGTTTAGCGCCGAAAACGAATACGACGCAAATGGTGCTTACCTTTGCCCGGGTTTCATCGACTCGCATGTGCACATAGAGTCTTCGATGGTAATCCCCCCATCCTATGCGCGGGTTATCATGCCGCATGGCACCACCGGCATCATCGCCGACCCGCATGAGATCGCAAACGTTGCGGGCATTGCAGGCGTCCGCGCCATGTATAAGTTTTCCGAAGGGCTTCCCTTGCGCGTTTATTTTATGATGCCCTCCTGCGTACCCTGCACAAAGTTTGAGACCTCGGGTGCTGAAATCCTTGCGGAGGACATGGTGCCCCTTGCTAAGAAAAGTCGCATGATTGGCTTAGGCGAAGTGATGGACTATGTGAGCACCATCTCAGGCGATAAGGATATGCTCGATAAGATTCGCCTTTTTGAAGGCCGCCCCATCGACGGGCATGCACCTCTCGTTTCAGGCCAATCACTTAATGCCTACCGCATAGCCGGTCCATCGACAGATCATGAATGTTCCAACTACGACGAGGTTTTGGAAAAGCTCCGCACGGGCATGAGCATTTTGCTTCGCGTAGGCTCAGCCGCAAAAGGCATGGACGAAATCTTCAGACAAATCGCCATACATAAGCTTCCCACCGAGAACATGACATTTTGCACAGACGACAAACATATAGAAAACATCCGTGCTGAAGGGCATATCAACCACATTGCGCGTCTTGCGGTCGCCTGCGGTATCAACCCTGTTGAAGCCGTCAAGATGGGCTCCTACACCGCAGCGCGCATCTACGGTTTGAAGCGTGCAGGTGCTGTGGCGGTAGGTTACCGTGTCGACATGGTTCTTTTAAAAGACCTGAAGGATTTTGAGGTTGTAGAAGTGTTCACGGGCGGCGAGGTCTATAAGGATAGGGAATACCCCATACCGCTCATCCCCGAAGTGGTGTACGGAAGCGTGCGCATGGCGCCTCTTAGCACCGAGTCGTTTGTTTTAAAAACCGACAAGAGCCTGATGCCCGTTATCACCATGGTAGAAGAGCAGCTTGTAACAAAGCTTAACTACCGCGAAGTGCAGGTTGAAAAAGGCGTGTTTAAGCCGGACGCTACCTATACAAAACTCGCCGTTATCGAGCGCCACCACGCTACCGGCCGCATTGGCCTCGGTATCGTTGAAGGTCTAAACATAGTCGGCGGTGCTATCGCCTCCACCGTCGCACATGACTCTCACAACCTCGTTGTAGCGGGCGATAACGATCAGGATATGCTCATGGCCGCCGATTCCTTACGCGATTGCGGCGGCGGATATTGCGTTGTAAGCCATGGCGTTGTCATAACGCGGCTCCCGCTCCCCGTAGCAGGCCTTATGACCGATGCGCCGATTGACGGCGTAATCGAGCGCCAGCGCGCGCTGCTTGATGCGGCATACAGCCTTGGCGCAAAAAAAGGCAGCGACCCGCTTATCGCACTCTCGTTTTTGGCACTCCCCGTAATACCCGAGGTGCGTTTAACCGATAAGGGGCTATTTGATGTAATGTGCATGAAGTTTGTTGAGTAAACCGATATTTACTTATGGGAAGACGAGTCCCAATTACCATACAACCAAACATTCTAACCGGAGGTAGCCGAAATGGGCGCAGTAGGAAAAAGCGTCAAGCGCGTAGATGCGGTTGACAAGGTAACAGGCCGAGCGAAATATACCGATGATCTTGCCGATAAAAGCGCGCTGATCGCCAAGGTGTTTCGCTCAACCATCGCGCACGGCATGGTAAAGAGCATTGACACATCCGACGCGGAAAAAATAGAAGGTGTCGTAAAAATCGTCACCTGCTTTGATGTACCCAACGATCCCTTCCCGACCGCGGGGCATCCTTGGTCCACAGATCCCCACCATCAGGACGTGGCAGACCGTCTGCTTTTAAACAAGCACGTACGCTATTATGGCGACGACGTCGCAGCCGTCATCGCCGAAAATGAAGTGGCCGCCATGCAGG
>JAEZLG010000258.1 GCA_023435855.1 Bacillota bacterium
GCCCAATGGCTTAATACTTCCGGTTTAACAGCCTCCCGTGATCCAAAATTACGTATAAAGTCTCCTACTTCCCAACCTAAGGCAAAGGAGCGATGAATAATCTCTATATTATTGTAATTCTTCAAAATACGACGCATTCGTGCAGACATTGGGAAACAAAAACTACAAATGACATCATGAAAAAATTCTATTTTAATCATTGGAATTCCCTTCGTGTTTTAGATATAAAAATAGTATCCAATTTGAATTACTTTTAGAAGCCCTGAAACTTAACATTCTTAAGCCTGCAGGAGTTGCTTTATCGATATCAATACTCCCGTCTCAACGTGCGCAAGTTTTAAGCATAATGGGGAACTAAACTACTCATAAATTGCTCGCCTTTGGACCCAGGTTTCTTTTTTTTCTAATCTTAAAAAGAATACCATGTTCACGCATGTTTTGCCAGCATGGCACAGCTCACTTTTCCGTGGAACACTTGATAGGAAGATTGAGGCGCTGGATCCGGCTGTCATGGAGTATGCGTGCTGCGTTAAATATCCAAAGCAATGCGACCGTCTCCGGCTTCTATAATGAGATCAGCCTTTTCGGCAATGTGACCAGCCAATAATGCAGACGTATCCCCATTTCTTGTTAGAACCATTAATAATTAGTATCTTCATAATAGGGCATCATCGTCTTATTTTGTATGTGGATGCAGTCTCTATAAAGGTTTGCTGATGGGTAATATCCATAGTCGCCCCGGTTATTGGAGCCCGTTTAGTTGCTGCAGCACCTCATTGATGTCCGGAAACTGCTCCGAAGGATACACTTTAATCCATTTTACTTTTCCGTGCTCATCAATGATGATATTGACCCTTTCGGATACACCATCTGTTTGGTTGAATATCCCGTAATCGCTCGCAACTTTTCCATGTGGCCAAAAATCCGAGGGGAGGCTGACATTTACGATCTGCAGCGCTTTTGCCCAAACCTCCTTGCAGGGTTGCGGATCCACGCTGAAACCGAGCGGCACTGTATTCAGCCGTTGAAAATCACTGTAATGTACCTCCAAAGCCCGCATCTGATCTGTGCAAACAGGCGTCCATGCCAATGGATGCCATGACATGAGTACCTTTTTACCGATGTAATTTGATAAAATGATGCTTTTATTGTTGTTATCCTTTAAGTTGAAATTTGGTGCTGCAGCACCGACTGCTATTGGAATCATACGTTCTCCTTATCGTTAACTTTCGCTATTATTTTAATGTCCCCGAAAGTCGATATAAATATTGCATGCACGAACATACGAGTACGGTTCTACTGTGTTACCCATTTACCGAAAAAGTCTCCACCAGTAATTCCAAACCCCTTTATCTATTCCCATGAAACAATCCATTATTATGCGTTGCTTTTTACATGAAAGATGAATTGACTATGCAATATAAGTTTAAGATTACCTGTTAGGAGACAACAATGTCGCATTTGATAGCCAAATCAGCATATAAGAGTCTTGAAGAACGAATTAACAGATTTCCGCAAGGGGCTTCACCTACACCCACATTATATAAAATACTAGGTTTGCTTTTTACTGAAAAGGAAGCAAGACTCGTTGCACAATTGCCCATCAAACCATTCACGCCCAAAACTGCCTCCAAAATCTGGGGCATATCTTACGGTGAAACAATTACTGTCCTTAAGTCACTAGCCAATCGATGTATTTTATTTGATATGGAGACAAATGGAGATATCAAATATGCACTGCCTCCTCCGGTAGTCGGTTTTTTTGAATTTACCATGATGAGGGTTCGTAATGACATTGATCAGAAATTACTAAGCGAGCTTTTCTATCAATATTTATGTGTAGAAGAAGCTTTTATAAAAGATTTGTTAGAAAATTGTGAAACACGTTTTGGTCGTACGTTTGTAAACGAAACTGCCCTAACGTATGAACAATCTACTTACGTACTGGATTTTGAACGCGCAACGCACATTATTGAAAATGCTTCCTCTCTAGGCGTCAGTATGTGCTTTTGCAGGCATGTAAAACACCATCTCGGGACAAATTGTGATGCCCCATTGGATCTTTGTCTATCATTCAACCAATCTTCAAAAACGCTTATAAAGCATGGTTTTGCAAGAGAGATATCTACCTCAGAGGGTATTGAATTGCTTCATCAGGGTTATGAACATAACCTGGTCCAATTTGGAGAGAATTCAAGGAATGATGTTTCATTTATTTGCAATTGCTGCAGTTGCTGCTGTGAAGCATTAACCGCAGCTAAAAATTTCGGAAACCTGCATCCAATTCAAACAAGCAACTTTATACCAAGACTGGATGCATCATCATGTAAAAACTGCGGCAAATGCGAAAGGAACTGTCCTATAAATGTCATTAGCATGAAATCAGATATAAAAACTTTATCGAAAAAAGCAACTCCATCTATTGATGAAGACCTTTGCCTTGGCTGTGGGATCTGTGTCCGCTCATGTCCTAATAAATGCTTAACTTTGGTACAAAGAGACGTAAAAGTTATTACCCCGGCAAATTCTGTGCATAGAACAGTTTTAATGGCCATTGAGAAAGGTAAATTACAAGAACTTCTATTTAATAATAAGGCCTTATTTAGCCATCGTGCACTCGCAGCCATACTTTCAGCGATTCTAAACTTGTCGCCAATACATAGATTGATGGCCAGTAATCAAATGAAATCAGTATACTTAGATAAGCTGCTAAGTAAAATCAAGATTTGATTTTTTGTTGCTGTTCCCCATTACGCCTTATCCGCCAGTACGCTCGGGAAATTTTTAAACATCCTGTGCCACAATACCTAACTCTGCTCTGGCAGTTTTTTTGAATGCATGCGTTACTATACGATGTAACTACAGAAGTTTATTACGACAATAATCTCATTTCGATAGTTATTATTAGTCTTCATATAATTTCACTTAAGTATTCTGTAAAACTCATAACATCTGAAAAACCGCGGCTCAGTGCAGCCATAAAAGTGGATTGAACAATATTTGCAGCTATAGTTTCACCATTGAAAATCAGATCTTTCGTTGCACAGCAATCATAAAGAAGTATATTGGAAAATCCTAAATCATAAGATGCTCTAACTGTTGTATCTATGCAATGCTGTGTCATCATACCTACAATCACTAGTTGTTCAATTTTCTGTAATCGTAATAACTGAAGTAGTTCCGTTTCTCTGAAACTATTCGGAGTGTGTTTGATAATAACCGTCTCTCCTTCCATTGGCTCAATTGCTTTATAAATCTCCGAACCGTGTGTTTCAGGCTTAAAAAATGCAGCATTCTCTTTCATGTTAATATGCTTAATGAATATGACCAAATCTCCTTCTGATCTAAACTTGCCCAATACTCCCTGAATGTTATTTGCTGCCATATTAGCATTAGATAACGGATAAGCCCCATTATCAAAATAATCATTCTGAACATCAATAATTAGTAATGCCTTTTTCATAACTGTTCTCCTTTAGTTAAGCAATCTATATTAAACGTACTCTTTTCTTATCTTATAGATATAGCAATATTAAAAGTCTAATTTCGATGGGCTGCATTGACAATGTACAAATATATAATACATATCATAACAAATTTCAACTTGTCTACGAAAAGGAAATGCGAAAACGGATAGCCGATAGGAGTGTATTCCTACAAGAGCAACCCGCCACATTACCGAATACGACGAGCAGCTTGTCCGGCGGTTGATTGAAAAGGTTACTATCCACGAGGACAAATTTACAGTGGAGTTCAAATCCGGTGTGACGGTTTTCAGGCTGCGGTTTGCGACCCCGATAGCCCGCAAATGGCTTATTTACTGGGATTTTAGCAAACTCACTTATCAACCCTTGACATCAACACCACGCTCTCGACGTGTTCTGTCTGCGGAAACATGTCAACCGGCTGTACGGTACTTAGAGTAAAGCCAAGTTGTGTAAGAAGCTTGCAATCCCGCGCCAAGGTTGCCGGGTTGCAGGAAACATAAACAAGACGTGAAACACCTGCCTCCGTAATAGCTTTCAATGTTGACTCATCGCAACCTTTTCGAGGTGGATCGACGACCGCGGCATCAAAGCGAACGCCGTTTTTCACAAGCTCAGGCAAAACTTTTTCGGCGTCGCCACAGAGGAATTCTGAATTACCGATGCTATTTTTTTGTGCATTGCGTTTTGCGTCATCCACCGCCTGCAAAACATTTTCAACGCCAATCACGCGCTTTACGCGTTTTGCGAGCATTAGCGAAATCGTACCAATACCGCAGTAGATATCCGCGACAGTCTCGCTTTTTTGCGGGTTTAATAGAGCGAGTACGGTTTTATAGAGCTTTTCGGTCTGCTCCGTATTCACCTGCAAAAATGAGGCTGCGCTTACTTCAAATGTTAAACCGCAGAGCGTATGGTCAATCCGCTCCGAACCCCATAGCGTTTTATAGGCTTTCCCCAAAATAACATTGGTGTCGGTGTTGTTTATGTTATGTATTACGCTCTTTAGCTGCGGAACATCCTTTTGCAGCATGGAAACAAGCTCTTTTTCGTGCGGCAAAGTGCTCGTCGTCACGATAACTGCCATCACAGAGTCGTCGGAGGTGATGCGCGCCATAGCGTGGCGTAATACACCTTTATGCGTATCCTCGTCGTAGACGGGTACAGAATACCGCCTTGCCCATTCGCGTACGGATAAAGCTACGGCGATAGCGCTTTCGTGCTCGATAGGACAGCTTTCAAGAGGCACTATACGATGGCTTCGTGGCGCAAAAAAACCAGTTTGCACCATTCCATCCACATTCGAATACGGGAAACTTCCTTTGTTGCGATAAAACCAAGGGTTATCCATGCCGGTTGTCTCGTTAACCGAAATGTTTTCAAAGCCGCCAATACGCGTAAGCGCATCATATACAACCTGCCGCTTGAACCTTAGCTGCGCGTCATAGCGCATGTGCTGTAAAGAACAGCCGCCGCAGCGCGAAAAAAGCGGACATTTTGGCGCAGCCCTTTCGGGAGATTGCGCCGCGATGCCCGTAAGTTTGCCTACTGCATAGGAGGATGTCACTTTGATGATATGCACGTGAACCGTTTCATTTTTCAACGCTCCGGGCACAAAAACAGCAAAGCCCTCGTATCGCCCAATGCCCTGTCCTTCAGAGCCCAGTGCGTCGATTGTTAACACGATATCGTCATTCCGCTTTACCGGCGGTGCTTTACGCTGTTCCATCAAAACCTCGCCAAGGTATTGTTTAGTTGATAGAGTCTCTCGTTAAAACCATTGACAGGTTTAACGGCCTCCTCCAAGCTTACATCGATGATTTGGTTGTTGCAGATGCCAACAGCCCTGCCACCGATATCACCTTCTAAAAGCTCCACAGCTCGCTGACCTAAACGCACTGCAAGCACACGGTCGAACGCAGTTGGGTTGCCTCCGCGCTGAATATAGCCGGGAACGATAGCTTTAATCTCTACATCGGTATGCTCTCGCACATAGTTGGCAAAATCCTCTGCATGCCCTGCGCCTTCGGCAATGATTACAATGCTCGTGAGCTTACCCTTGAGCTTGTTGTTGGAAAGCTCCTCTGCCGCACGTTCCCAAGGGTAATTGATCTCCGGAACGAGTATGAGGTCCGCCCCACCTGCAACACCGGACCAAAGTGCGATATCGCCGCAATTACGGCCCATTACCTCGATTACGCCCACGCGGTCATGCGCACGCATGGTATCGCGTATTTTATAGATTTCGGTGGTGATGTTGTTCACCGCCGTATCAAAGCCGATGGTAAAATCGGTATATGAAAGATCGTTATCAATTGTGCCCGGTAACCCAATTGTTTTAACGCCATTGTCGTAAAGAAGCTTTGCGCCTTTGAGGCTCCCGTCGCCGCCGATAACAACGATACCGTCAAGTTCATAGGCGCGTATCATCTTAAGCGCTTTTTGTAAGCCCTCAGGCTGAACAAACTCCTCGCTTCGCGCGGTGCGCAATATTGTGCCGCCTTTATGGATGATTTCTTCCACATCCTCATGCTCAAGCTGGTTCATCCTGCCTTCCATAAGTCCGCGGAAGCCGTGATAGATGCCGATAACGGAAAAGCCTCTGTTCAGGCCTTCTTTTGTTACTGCCACTATCGCAGAATTCATGCCCGGGGTATCCCCGCCGCTTGTTAATATGCCGATGCGTTTAATAAACACCATCTCCCGTCCGTAAACTTAAAATGCGAATATAACAAAAATATAGTATAGCATATCCTGTGGTGCTCCGTAAAAGCTCGAAGCTTTTTGCTGCCGGATAAAGCTATTGAAAGTAGCAGGGTTACCTATATAGTAACAAACCGGAATATCTGTTTTATGACTCATACCCGGGTTATAGCATATACGTCTTGTGAAGCCAGGCTACACTTTTTTGTAACTCTTCCACAGTTTTTGTTTCAAGGACTATTCGGCAGCCGCATACCTGTGCAAGTGCCAGCCTTGCATAAAGATTAATTTCACCATCCCCCAATGTGAGATGGTTATGTTTTCCTTTTGCGTCGTGCAGATGCATGTGTATAAGGCGGTTTTTATGTTCCATGTAAAATGGTTCGTCTATATCGAGCGCAGCGTGGCTATGTCCTACGTCAAATGTAAGGAAAAAGCAAGGCTCTTCCAGCAATGCTTTGATTGCATGTATTTCAAATGGTGCAAAACCGCCTGTGTTTTCTATGCTATACTTTATACCCGCTCTTTTTTTGCAAATCGCTGCAAAAGTGCGCATACAGTTTTCGTAATGGCTTAAGAAGCGCTCGAAAAGATATACCTTTTCGTCCGGCAGTTTAACAAAAATACCTTTGTTTAAATGGAAGTTGACCACCGGTGCACCGATAGCAACTGCAAAATCAGCCGACTGCTTTGCTACGGTTAGATTTGCCTCACGCATTACTGGATGAAAGGCACACGGGTCAAAAGCCTCCTCCAAATGTATAGTAAAATATATACCAAACTCCGCGCGCAGCGCTAAAACCTCTTCGACATCCATCGCATGCGTCTGAAACTGCGGGAAATTCATGTTGATCTCTACAAATTGAAGCCCGAGTTTAGCACATAGTGCAGCGTTTTCACGTAATGTTGGAAGTTCCAAAATTGTCGGCATTCCAAAATCCATGGTTATTCCTCCGCTGCTGTAACCGCAACGTTATCAGAGCCCAAAAGCTCGTTTGCACCGCCTGTAAAACCGGTTGAAAGGTTCACATACATGTTTTTCGGCACAAGCATTTTGCGATTGGTGTTATAGTCGTAAAGCACCACGGGCACGTTGCCCGGGAAACGGGTAAACAGTGCATAGAGCTTGTCCATAAGGCTTTGGTCAGCCGTATCGAGCCGCAAAAACAGCTTTTGGTTCTTTACAGTTTTTTGTAATGGCGCAATTTCCATAATATTGATGGAGTTTGGCTGGTCCTCGCGCATGCTCAGCTTCCCCGTCACCACAACGGCGCTGTCTACTTGCATGGCGCTTGAAAAACGCTGGTAGATAGATGGGAACGCGAACATCTCTATAGCACCTGTAAGGTCTTCCAGTGTCCCATAACCCATAATGCCGCTTCCGGATTTTGTAGCCTTCGCTCGGGAGGCCGTAATAATGCCCGCAACGCGCACGCGATCACCATCGCCAAAACCGCTGTTGCCCTCGGTATCCGTGAGCATGGATACGGTGGTACCGATCGCCTCCAGTTCCTTGGTGTATTGGAGCAGCGGATGCCCGCTTATGTAGATGCCAATCGCCTCTCTCTCCATTGAAAGAAGCGCGCTTTGCGTAAATTCCGGTATGTTTGGAAGGGGTATAGCCACCGCAGGTGCAGCCTGCACACCCGGAATGTCAAAGAGTGACACCTGTCCGTCTGCACGCTTTTTCTTATCTGCAACAGCACTGTCAAGCGCACGCTCGTAAACAGCCATAAGCTGCGAGCGTTTTACATCGAGGCTGTCAAAACAGCCTGCCTTGATGAGCCCTTCAATAAGCCGCTTGTTAAGCCCGTCACTCCGTGATATGAAGTCATAAAAGTCGCGGAACGGGCCGTTTTCCTTGCGCTCGCGCAAGATATCATCCATAACTCCCTCGCCCACATTCCGAACTGCCGCGAGACCGAAACGAATCGCACCGTTCTCTACGGAAAAACGCGGGCGGCTTGTGTTGATATCAGGCGGCAGCACCTTGATGCCACGCACCTTGCAGTAATAGATATATTCACCCGTTTTTTCCGCATTGCCTAAAAAGCTGTTAATCATAGCGGTCATGAATTCGACCGGGTAGTAAAGCTTCAAATAAGCCGTTCGATAAGCGACGATAGCATATGCTGCTGCGTGCGATTTATTGAACGCATAGGAAGCGAAATCCATCATCTCATCAAATAGGATGTTGGCAATCTTAGCGTCAACACCGTTTCGTACAGCGCCCGGTACTTTGACGACGCCGTCTTCAACAATGCCGTTCACGAAGTATTCGCGCTCCTTTGCCATCACGTCGTGTTTCTTTTTAGACATGGCGCGGCGGACGAGGTCGCTTCTGCCCCACGAGTAACCCGCAAGATCGCGTACAATTTGCATGACCTGCTCTTGGTATACCATGCAGCCGTATGTATTGTTTAAAATTGGTCTTAGCTTTTCGGTCAGGTATTTAACGTTGTTTTTGTTGTTCTTTCCAGCCACATAACGCGGTATCTGGTCCATAGGTCCCGGGCGGAACAACGAAATACCCGCGATAATATCCTCGATGGAATCCGGCTTCAATTGCATCATAAACTGGCGCATGCCTGAGGATTCCAATTGAAAAACGCCATCGGTATCCGCACGGGAGATCATTTCAAATATCTTTGGGTCATTAAACTCGAGCTTATCCATGTCGGGGGGTTCCTTCCCCCCCTCCTTGATGTAGGTGAGGGTATCGCGGATGACTGTGAGCGTACGAAGCCCTAAAAAGTCCATCTTCAAAAGGCCGAGCTCCTCGATGGTGCCCATCGGGAACTGCGTAGTAACGGCTTCCTCGTTTTTTTGCAGCGGAACATATTCGGTAAGCGTATCCTTGCTTATTACAACGCCCGCAGCATGCGTAGATGCATGGCGTGGCAAGCCTTCAAGCTTCAGGGAAAGGTTAATGAGCTTTTCCACCTGAGGTTCGTTTTCATACAGCGACTTTAACTCCGGCGACATCTCAAGCGCTTTTGATAGCGTGATGCCCAGCATGCCGGGGATAAGTTTGGCAATCTTGTCTACATCTCCATAAGGGATACGAAGTGCACGACCTACGTCTCGTACTACCGCCTTTGCAGACATGGAGCCGAAGGTAATAATCTGCGAAACATGGTCCACCCCATATTTTTCGGTCACATAATCGATGACCTCCTGCCGCCGCTCGATGCAAAAGTCGATATCAAAATCCGGCATGGATATACGCTCGGGGTTTAAAAAGCGCTCGAATATAAGGTCGTATTTGATAGGATCAACATCCGTGATATCAAGCGCATAGGCGACGAGGCTTCCCGCGCCGCTGCCGCGGCCCGGACCTACGGCAATGCCGTTTTCATGGGCAAAATTCACAAAATCCCATACGATTAGGAAGTAATCGATAAATCCCATATCGCGGATGACGGTGAGCTCATAGCTGAGTCTCTCTTGTTCCGTCTCTCCCGCTTGCGGCATCTTTCGTTTCAATCCTTTTTCGCATAGGCGGTTTAAATAATCGAACTTATCAGAGCCGTCCGGTGTGACGTATTCCGGGAGATGGCGTTCGCCAAAAGCGATCGTCACATTGCATTTATCGGCAATCTCCTGCGTGTTATCGATAGCATCCTGATAATCGCGCAGCACCGCGCGCATCTCCTGCTCGCTTTTAAGATAAAACTCATCCGCGGACATCTTCATGCGGTTTTCTTCATCTACAAACCGCGCGGTCTGAATGCATAACAGCACATCCTGTGCCTCTGCGTCATCCTTATTTACATAGTGCAGGTCATTGGTAGCGACGGTTTTTATGGATAACTCTTTTGCAAGCGCATCGAGTTTTGGCAAAACCTCAAGCTGTTCCGGGATTCCGTGATTTTGAAGTTCAATATAAAAATCGTCATGAAACATGCTCTTTAGCCGCAAGGCGAGTGCACGAGCTTCGTCATATTTATTCTCTAAGAGAAGCTGTGGTATATCGCCTGCAATACATGCAGAAAGGCATATAAGCCCGCCACAATGCTTGCTAAGTAGGTCATAATCGATGCGCGGCTTATAATAAAATCCCTTCAAGAATGCTTCGGAAGAAAGCTTCATCAAATTCCGGTAACCGATGTTGTTTTTTGCGAGCAATATGAGGTGTGCATATTCGCGCACACCCTCACGGTCGGTCATGGCGCGCGGTGCAACATAGGTTTCAAGCCCCAGAATAGGTTTAATGCCCTGTTTTTTACATGCTTTGTAGAAGTCGATTACGCCGTACATAGCGCCGTGGTCTGTTATGGCGAGCGCATCCATATGGAGCGCCTTCGCGCGTTCGATAAGATCGTCAATGCGCGCTGCGCCATCGAGGAGACTATACTGCGTATGCACATGCAGATGTGTAAATGCCATGGTATCCCTTTCCCGGTGTGTGTTTAAAAGGCAAAGCCTATTCCCGCACAGGCTCGCCTTTTTCGATACGTATAGAATTTGCAAGCTCTGTAAGCTTTTGAAGCCTGTGGTTGACGCCTGACCGGCCCAAATTCATAATCTCTGACAGCTCGTTTAGATTTGCTTCGGGGTAATTAAGGCGTGCCTCAGCCGCCTGCCTTAACCGCGGCGGTAAATTTTCTATGCCCATTTCAATACGGATGAGTTCGATGTCGATAAGCTGCTGCGCCGCTGCCAGCGCGGCCTTTTGCATGTTGGATTGATCGAAATTGTTCTGACGATTTACGTCGTTTTTAACGCTTCTAAGCACGCGCTCGTTCTCAAATGCAATCGTCGCATCGTTTGCGCCTAAAAAAGCTAGAAAATCAGAAACCATCTCGCCATCCTTCAGATAGACCGCATAGCTTGTTTTGCGGGCTGTAAGGCGAGTGTTAAAGCTAAAAGCGTTGATAAGCTCACAAAGCTCCCGTGCAAAAAGCTCGTGGCGGCATACGATTTCAAGATGATACCCCTTCTTGGGGTCCGTTACAGAGCCCGCTCCTAAAAACGCACCGCGGATAAACGAACGCGAAAGCTCATCCCCGGCGATAATGTGCTCGGGAATATGGCCCATCGTAAACGGCGTCTCTCCATCTTGCGGTAAAAAGCCGAATTCAACAAGCATGGTGCGGCAAGAATCACCGCTCAAGCGCGTTACTGTATTGCGCGCGTTAAGCCGCTTACGCTCCGTTACGGAAATAGAAGCTTCCAGGTCATACAACGAGCCTGCAAGTTGGGCAATAAGCTTTGCAACCGCATAGCTTTCCGTAACATATTGCACACCAATGCCTCGCCCAAGCGTCAAAGAACCCGCGGCGTGTGTGAGTGCGCAAAGCATGGAACGCTTTTCCGCCCTTCCCTTTACGCGCCGTTTTGCAATTTCCTCCTTGGCTGAAGAAGAAAACGACAATTGTAATTAGCTCCTTTCCTCTGCCTGTCCGATACGTTCTTTAATATCTACTGCCTCGATGGTAGTATCGCGATGGATGATCTTAACACAGTATTTCTGCTCAAAACGCTTGTACAGCTCTTCGGCAGCGCAAACGGAGCGATGTCTTCCGCCTGTGCAGCCCAACGCGATCAATAACCTGCGCTTCCCTTGTTCTATGAAACGCGGAATAAGGTGGTTGAGCATTTTGTCTATTGAATCGACCATTAATAGAAAGTCGGGATCGCCCATCACATATTCACGCACCGCAGCATCTTTACCTGAAAGCGGTCGAAGAGACGGCTCGTAAAAGGGATTTGGGGAAAAGCGCATA
>JAEZLG010000039.1 GCA_023435855.1 Bacillota bacterium
TTCAAGCTCTGCGCGCTCCGCGTCGTCGAGCGCTTCCGCATCGTAATCGAGCACCATCAGTCTTTTTTCAGCATAGGTCGTTTCATCGGTACGGTAGATACCGAGTTCTTTGTCTATAAGGCGCAAAATGTAGTGCGCAGGACAATATCCCAAATATGTTTTTTCAAATACGGCTTCACCGTTCTCAAAGGATACGAGTGTCCAACCGGGGTATGCAATTTCCGCTTCTTCCCGCGTTTTTCCCGTTAAGTTTTCGCCGCCAACCGTAACGATTTCATGCGAGCATGCTGCAAAGTCCGCTTTCATTAGCGTCTTAATCGCCATGCTGACGCCCGTAAAACCTTGCGTCGGCAAAGGCTCCACGTCCTCTTTGGGACCGATGAGCAGGCCTAAGAAAAGCCCCAGAAACAGCATGCAGAGCGTTGTGAGCATATAGGCGATTCGCTTTTTATTGCGCCGCACAAATTCGACAATCGTTTTCATGTCAAGAAGTGTTGCCCATATATACAAATTATAAACAAAGAGGACGGTTTTGCATGCAAAACCATCCTCTGGGTAATGTTTCGTATTCGTAAGCCTTACTATTCAAAGTAGGTGAAATCTTTAATCACCAAATCGTCCACGTACTCGGAGCTGAAAGTGTTCCTGTCGCCCAAGGTTACGGTGACTTCCAATGTCTTACCCTCACGCCAGATTTCAAATACCACCTTGTCGCCAACGGATTTAGCGCCGATGGTTGCAACAAAAGCAGCTTGATTCGTCGCATCAATGCCGTCAAATTTCACAATGATGTCGCCGGGTTTAATGCCCGCTTTGTCGGCAGAACTGTCTACAAACACCGAGGAAACCAGCATCCCAAGGGGGATATCATACTTATTCGCTTCAAACGTCTCTACCGAGACCACCGAAACGCCGAGGCCCGGACGGGCAACATGCCCTTCGGTAATCAGGGTTTGGATAACCTCAATCGCACCGTTGATGGGGAGCGCAAAGCCAAGGCCTTCGGCTGAGATGGCGTTGCCGAACTCGTCGTAACTGGCTGTGATGGTTTTCGCTGAAACAACACCGATAACTTCGCCTTTCATGTTGAGAAGCGGACCGCCCGAGTTGCCGGGGTTGACCGCTGCATCCGTCTGAAGGTAAGTGTTAGATTGGCCGTCGATATTTACATCGCGCTCGGTTGCACTGATAATGCCGAAAGTGGGGGTGCTCGCAAGCTCACGTCCTGTCGGATCGCCGATTGCCACAACAAACTCGCCCACGCGGACAACGTCGGAATTACCGAGCTTGAGCGGAGTGATATTCTTATAATTCACCTTTAATACGGCTATGTCATAGACTTTATCCACGCCCACAAGCTCCGCTTCGAGCTCCGTACCGTCGTTTAAAGCCACGCCGATACTCGTCGCGCCATCAATGATGTGCGCATTGGTGGCGATATACCCCTCGCTCGAGATGAAGAAGCCCGTGCCTGAACCTGCGGGAACATCGGCATCCTCCTCGCTCGAGTACATGTAGTTGATTACACTGACTATGCCTGTTTTTACCTGCTCAACGATGTCGGGTATGGGGTTATCGCTGTTGCCGATGCTCGGGCTTGCACCATCAAACTGCGGCATATTCCTGTCGGTCGGAACAGGCGTAAGCGCCGGTACGGCCGGGTCGGGCGTTACGGTAGGCTGCGGCGTTGCCGATGTAGCAGGCATAGGCCCGTTGCCTTCATAGCCCTTATAGTAATTCGAGTTGCCAAACAGCAGGCTCATTACAAGACAGCCCGCGACAAACGAAATGATCGCAGTCGCGACATACCCGCTTAAACTGCGGCGTCTGTTGTTGTATTGCCCCTTTTGGTAATACGGGTCCTCAGGACCGCCGTAGTAGCCGTAGCCGTTATATTGATCCATACATTACATCCTCCATTTGAGAATCAGTATATCGTGCAAAATGCACTGCATCAATGCTTTTCTGAAATGGCACGCGGTTTTCTCTCCGCTGCGCGCCTTAAAGTGAAACGAAAGCATGCGCCGGCACCCGGTGCAGACAGCACTTCTATATTCTGCCCGTGCGCTTCGAGTATGCGCTTGACGATGGAAAGCCCCAGTCCTGTCCCTGAAGTATCCGACGGCGTATGCGCTTTTTCCGCTTTATAAAACCGCTCAAAAACATGCGCGGCATCCTCCGCCGTCATACCGCAGCCACTATCCTTTATACTTACACCTACAATACGCTTATCGG
Source organism: Bacillota bacterium (assembly GCA_023435855.1). Taxonomy (GTDB): domain Bacteria; phylum Bacillota; class Clostridia; order Christensenellales; family CAG-138; genus UBA7707. The sequence goes on from JAEZLG010000039.1 coordinate 2,236, forward strand.
CAATCGTAGATACCTCGAGTTTGCCGCCAGACGGTGTAAATTTTATGGCATTGTCGATGAGATTTCGAAGCACCTGTGTAATCTGACCGGAGTCGGCCTCCACAAAGCAGCGCTCCTCTTCAAAATCCAACGCGACACCTATATTTTTTGCGTTTACGCGCGCCTCAAAGGTAAGGAGCGTGCGAATGATGAGCTCGTTGATATCAAACGCTTCCATCTTCAGGGTATACCGCCCGCTCTCCATGCGCGCAAGGTCCAGCAGATCGTTAACCATGCCCGTCATTCGCTTGTTTTCGCCAATGACGATATCTAGGAATTTCGCGTGCTCCTCCAACGGTATGGTACCGTCCTGCATTGCTTCCAAAAAGCCGCTCATGCTCGTGAGCGGCGAGCGAAGCTCATGGGAAACGTTGGCCACAAAGCTTCGACGCGACGCTTCGAGGTTGTTAATCTCATTGGCCATATAGTTGAAGCTTTTCCCGAGCTGCGCTACCTCATCCGCACCGAGCACTTTCACGCGCGCGTCAAACTCACCTTTGGAAAATCGGCGGACGATGTTGTTCATTTCGATAATGGGTTTGGTCATTCTGCCCGTGATATAGGATACTGCAAGAAAAGCAAGCATAACCGCCACGCAGGCTGAAAGCAGTACATCCAGGTATACCTGCTTAATAGAAAGGTTAATGGCGCTCATATCCACATGAAGAAACAGCGTACCCAATACCAATCCGTTCGCGTCTGTTAGCGAACGTACAAGCGACATCACGGGTATGGAAAGCATGTCTTTAAATAGATCTGTATATATGCTGCCGCTTGAAGATACTGCTGTAGCCACTCGAGATAAATCCGCATCGCGAGCGGCAGCCCATTTTTCCTTGGAGCTTTCGTCCGTGAACGTAGCTTTTCCGAGCGTTGCGTCTGTAAATTGAAGCACGATGAGCGCGTCGTACTTCCTGGCGATGGTCGAAAGCTCATCCTTTGCTATAGGGCGCTTTTCGCTGTCAATGTATTTCTGCGTAATAATTTTATTGATTTCCTCAGCCTCGCGCGTCAGTTCCGCTTCCTTTTCATCGATATACTGGCTTTGAAACATACCGCTTACGGTCACGCCCAAAAGCGCGAGCAGCAGAAGCGTCGCAGCCAGATAGGTAGAAAGCATGCGCGAGAACAGGGTTTTGAACATCCTCTACCTCGCTATTTCAAACTTATAACCTACGCCCCATACGGTTTTAAGCTGCCATGCCTCACGTTCACCAAGCTTTTCGCGTATACGCTTTACGTGCACGTCAACGGTGCGCGAGTCACCGAAGAAATCGAAGCCCCACACCTGTTCTAAAAGCTGCTCGCGTGTAAACACCTTACCGTCTCTTGAAGCGAGGAAATATAGAAGTTCAATCTCCTTTGGCGGCATCTCAATTTGCCTTCCGTCGAGCACCACGGAGTAATTTTCAAGCGATATGGTAAGGCCTTCGAGTACAATCGTCTTTTCCGTTTCCTGAACGGTGCTGCGCCTTAATACAGCCTTGACGCGCGCAAGAAGCTCCTTTGCGTCAAAAGGCTTTGCAATATAGTCATCCGCGCCTAAGTCGAGGCCCTGTATGCGATCATTCAAATCGCCTTTGGCGGTGAGCATAATGACGGGGACTTCACTTTCCGCACGTATTTTACCTAGCACACCCCATCCGTCAAGCCCCGGGAGCATCACGTCGAGCACGATGAGCGCAGGATTAAAGTCCTTAAACGCCTGCAGCGCCGTATCGCCGCGCTCGCAGGTTTTCACCTCGTATCCCGCTTTTTTAAGATACAGCTCGATAATGGCCAGGATGTTCCTGTCATCGTCGATGACCAAAATGGTGTTCTTGTTGTCCTTATCCATGCTCGTCTCCTTGTCTTTGAATGCTTCCTTATTACCTTGTTTCCACCTCGACACCGTTTCGCTTAAGAAGTGCTGCGGTGACGCCGTCTCCCTCGCGGAGTTTTCCCGAAAATGTTCCGTCGTAAATTATCCCGCAGCCGCATGAGGGGCTTTTTGCCTTGAGGATGGCGCGTTTTGCACCGCACGATTGCGCAGTACAAAGCGTTTTTTGCGCGCCGAGCATAAATTCCTTCGTCACGTCTCTCCCGTCCTTTGCGATGACACGCGCATTACCCATAAGCACGTCTTCGCCCGTTCCAAAAGCAATCTCGCTCGGCACACGCGGGGTAGTAAGCCCGCCTATCTCTTCGGGGCAGACGAGTATGGCTTCGCCGTGCTCATAAAGCGCTACGATCTCGTCATTGGGCTTCGCCTTGCCATCGTAACGGCAGGGCTTACCCGCAAGGCATGCGGATACAATTATCATAAGTCTATCACCAAAGTATGAACAGAATTTGTATGTTCATAAAAAATTCACGGCCTTAATTTTACGAATGTGACTCCGGCGTCTCCTTCGCCGTAGTTGCCGATGCGAAAACCGGCGCTTCTCGGGTGGCGCTTTAAATGCGCCTGTATCCCTGTGCGAAGTGCACCTGTTCCCTTGCCATGGATAATACCAACCTCTGTAAGCCCGGCCATGGCTGCGTCGTCTAAATACCTGTCTACAACAAGAATTGCATCGTCTACCATCATGCCGCGTATGTCGAGTTCCAAACCTACAGAGCGGTTGAGGTTTTGCGTAAATTTCACCTCGGATTTAGAGCGGCTTTGCACCTCGATAAGCCGAAGATCTTGTAACCGCGCTGTGAGCTTTATAATGCCCGCCTGCAACAAGACCTCGCCCTTTGCATCGGGTTGGGACAGCACGGTCGCCTTTTGGTCTAAGCTTAAGATCTTCACCGTGTCCCCTATCTTAACGCTCTTCGGAGGCAGGCTTTCATCTTGCTTTGTAGGTGCTTCAAGCGGCACATGCAAAGCTTCTTCCTGTGTGCGAAGCGCATCCCGCGTTTTTTGTATCTCTCGGTCGGCGGCGCTTCTGTCGATATCTTTTAAGGCGCGAAGCTCTGCAATAAGCTTTTCCGTTTCGCGCTTGGCATCGTTCACGATGCGTTTCGCGTCATCGCGTGCTTTTGCCTGCAAGCGGCTTCGCTCATCGAGAAGACGCTTTTTCTCTTTTTCCGTTTCATCGCGCAGTTTGTCGAGCTCCGCACGTGCCTCCTGCGCGAGCTTCCTTTCCTCCTCGGCGATTTGGCGCTGCGATTGTGCACTCGAAAGTATATCCTCGAACTTGATATCCTCGCTCTTTAAAAAGCCGCGCGCGCTGTCGATGATGTGTTTAGGAAGCCCCAGACGAGCGGATATCTCAAAAGCGTTCGACTTGCCCGGTATGCCTATAAACAGCCTAAACGTGGGACAAAGCCTATCGATATCAAACTCCATCGACGCGTTTTCCATGCCCTCGTGCGTGAGCGCAAACGCTTTAATTTCGCTGTAGTGCGTGGTAGCAAGACATATAGTCCTCCGGGAGTGTATCTCCTCTAAAATGCTCATGGCAAGCGCAGCACCCTCCACGGGGTCAGTGCCCGCGCCGAGTTCGTCAAAGAGCACCAGCGAGTGTTCGTCGCATGCTTGAAGTATGGAAACGATGTTTTTCATGTGCGAGGAAAACGTAGAAAGCGATTGCTCTATAGACTGTTCGTCCCCGATATCCGCAAACACGTTTTCAAATACCGAGAGCTCCGAACCGACGTTGGCGGGAATAAAAAGCCCAGCCTGCGCCATTAGAGAAAAAAGCCCCACGGTTTTTAACGTAACGGTTTTGCCGCCTGTGTTAGGGCCTGTGATAATGAGCGTTCGAAATGATTCGCCAAACCAAATATCAATAGGAACCACGTTATCGCTAGGCAAAAGCGGATGCCTGCCGCGCACAATTCGAATAAAACCGTTTGTGTTGAGCTTTGGCATAACGCCGTTCATGGATCTTGATAGTGCTGCCTTTGCAAACACAAGGTCAATCTCACCTAATATATTTAGATCCTCAGCGATATCATCGGCATAAGGCTCCACCATAGCGGTGAGCTCTGCTAAAATGCGCTCAATCTCGGCCTTTTCCTCGGCTATAAGTTTTTTCAGTTCGTTGCCGAGCTCCACCACGGCGTTTGGCTCAATAAAAAGCGTAGCGCCGCTGCTCGATTGGTCGTGAATAAGCCCGGGTACTTGCTGGCGGTATTCCTGCTTCACAGGGATTACATAGCGGCCGTTTCGTATGGTGACGAGCGGCTCCTGCAGATATTTTTGATAGGTCGTGGAGCGGATCATGGCGTTGAGCTTTTCGCGCACCTTTTCATTTGCGGCGCGCATGGCGCGGCGTATGCGGCTAAGCTCCGGTGAAGCACCGTCGAACATCTCATCCTCATTGAGGATGCAGCGGTTAATTTCCTCCTCGATGCTCCTATGCGACTGGATGCCGGCTGCAAGGTTGCTTAATAGCCCTCCTTGCTCCGTCACAAGCTGCTCACGAGCTACGCGAGAAGCACGAAGGCATTGCACAATGCTCAAAAGCTCCGAGGGACTTAAAAAAAGTGCTGCATGCATACGCTTTAGAGTGATGCGCATATCAGGGAAAGGATCGACGGGCGAATGGCCCTTGCGATAGATAAACGTTTCCGCCTCACCCGTGAGGGAAAGCATGCTTTGTACCTCATCAAAGCGCGACGATGGCTTGAGCTTTAAAACGAGTTCCTTACCCACTTCGCTCGCTGCACGGAGGGATAGCATGTCGACGATTTTATCGAACTCCAAAGTTTTTAATGCTTTATCCTGCATAATAATCTCCGCCAAATTAATAAATAGGTTAATCCACGGGCCGCGAGAAGTGCCCGCGCGTTGCCCCAATAACCGGCTCTACGCGACCGCCCGCGAGCGCTGTTTTCGCGGCTTTCACGCGCTCTATAACCGTTTCTGCCCGCTCATCGTAAAACGAAAGCAATACGGCTTCGGGCTTAGGCAGGTTCCCGACAAGATCCGTAATATCCGTTACGTCGCAGTTAAGCATGCGCACCAGGCATCCGTTTTGCTGTACAACAGGGCTTAACGGGAACACACGGCCCTCGCCGTCGGTCATTGTCATATTACCTTTCTTACACGCGGCACATCCGATATGCTCGCGTACGGGACAGTGATGCAGCTGCATAAGTTCAGCTCTGCCGTAAAGAAACACCGCACCGCCGACATTTATAAGTATATCACGCATCTGAGGCCTTGTCAGTTCCTGTGAAAGCGTTACACGGTCAAACCCGAGCGCGTATAAACACTGCACCGAATAGGCATTCATGGCGTTGAGCGAAGCACCCGCAATCTTTAGAGGAAGATCCTTAATAAGCGCAATCTGTGAAACATGCTGCGCCATCGCACCGTCTGCAAGGCCACTTGAAATAAGGCGCAATACCTTTTCATGTTCCATGCGCGGTATCATAACCGCGGGTAGCACCAAAAGAAGCTTTGCTTCCTTTCGAATATCTTGCAAATCTTCAAGCGCTGCCTTTGCGGATTCGCCATAGCTTTCGTGCTCAAAGAGTATTTCGTCTGCACCCACCTGTAAAGCTGCACGCGCTTGTTCAGTCGACTTTACTTTAACGCTGATTGCGGTTTTTTCGCCGCTGCGCCAAAGCCTTACGGGCGTAATCTCGATGGGTGCTACATGAAGTAAAGCGGTTAACGTCTCCTCCATCTTTGCGCATGCATCGCGCCTAAGCGCATTGATTGATGAAACGGGCAGATAAGCTACAGGATCAACATCTGCCTCACATTTGGTTAATGTAAACGCAGTGGAACCGAGTTTACTGAGTTGTTCAAGTATGCGCGCTTCATCCATGGGTTTTTGCGCAAGTTCCGGCATCTCGCCCGTTACTTCTATTTCTGTATCGCTGCAGCGCATGGTCAGCCGCGCAGGCTCATCGATTCGTATCCGGAGTTTAAACGAAGACTCACGTTTTCTATCCTCTTTCGCGTAGGTGTCGCGAAGGGAGCTTAATAAACTTTCTCTTGGTTCAGACTGCGCTGCGCGAGCATCGGTAACACCGCCGTTTCCGAAATAATAACCCGTGCGAATACCCCCGCGGTTGAACACCTCGAGCATGCGTTCTGTTTCAACAGAAATTTCATCTGCGCCGGCACCGTCAAGCGCCATGCGGTATGCACGGGTAACCGCTGCCACATACTCAGCGCGCTTCATGCGGCCTTCTATTTTTATACAGGCGATGCCCGCATCTTCAAGTTCCTTTATATGTCCAATCATACAAAGGTCGCTTAGGCTCAAATGGTAATCGTTCTGCCCCGGTCGGCCTTCAACGCGTATCCTCTTACGGCAGGGCTGTGCGCAGGTGCCGCGGTTACCGCTTCTTTCCCCGGCCATGGATGAAAACAGGCACGCGCCCGAAAAGCTCATGCACATTGCCCCGTGCACGAAGGTTTCTATCTCAATGCCACCCTCTTTTACGATGCCGCGAATCTCATGAAGAGGTACTTCTCGTGCAAGTACCGCGCGGACTGCTCCCATGCGCTTTACTACATGTGCACCTTCGATATTGTGTACACCCATCTGTGTGCTGGCGTGTACGGTAAGCTTAGGCATATGCTCCTTTATTAGCGAAAGTAACCCCATATCCTGCACGATTACCGCATCCGCACCATACGAGTAAATCTCGCGGGCAAACGAAAGCGCACCCTCCATTTCCTTATCAAGGAGGAGCGTGTTGAGTGTGATATAGGTTTTTACGTTTCGTATGCGGCAATAAGCTATGGCATCGCGGAGTGCCGTATCCGAAAAATTTGCTGCGTTTTTCCGGGCATTGAAAAGCCCGCCGCCAAAATAGACAGCATCTGCACCGTTTTGCACGGCTGCTATGAGGCTCTCGCGGCTGCCCGCGGGGGAAAGTAGTTCCATAGGTTCACCTTGTGTCATCCTAAGTTAAATTTTGCAAAAAAGCGGTCAGGAACAAAACTGCTCCAAACCGCTTGCTAAAAAGCTTGAATTTTACGCCTATTTGACGGTGGTCGGCTGCTTGGATTCAAACGGACGCTTAACGGGCGCCACATTTTGGCGCGGCAGCTCCCGCAGCTGCGCAATCCTTGAGTCGAGCGCGTCGTACTCCGCGCGCAACCGGTGCAGCTCGTCGGCCACATTCAAGGAGGCAAGCACCAAGCAGTTTACCGTGCTCAGGCTTGGATAAGCAGACTGAACTTCATCGAATTTCCTGTCCACAAATTTTGCGAGCATTTGCATATAGTCTTCGCTTTCGGAACCGGAGAGCTTAAGCTCCATCCCCGCTACGCGAACCACGGTACGAGTCTTGTCCATCCTGCGCACCTCAATAGATATTGTGTATTTTAATTAGAATTATACAACGTGTAGTGCTTTTTTTCAAGTACATACCGCATAATTTTCCATAATTTGCTTTAATTATATGGGTTTTGCGGTATTGAAAGGTCATACAATTGCATATTCAGTGATTTTCTTGCTTTATTGCTCCGTAACAAACACTGTAACGACAAGTAAATGTCCATCGTCCTTATAATGAAAAATCTCTGCATCTATATTCTCCCACGACAGATTTCTGCTCTTCTCGTCGGAGATGGTGGAGTTAAGTGCAAACAAAAATGCTTCGCTGCGAGCCGGTGTAACAGAACCATTTTTATCTAGCGCTGTAAGAAGTTCCGATGCTTCCTTTTCAATCCATGCGGTTTGCTCTTCAAGCTGCTCTTTTAGCTTTTGAAAAGTCAGTCTGTCAATCTCCGTCGCGTTTTTTTCAAGTGCTTCCGGCGCTCCTATAAGCTTAGTTGAAAGCACAAACTCGTACACCCCGGATTCCGACAAACTAAGTGTAAGAGTACCTACTGCTTGCTCGGCACAAAGTTTATATACCTTAGTACCGTCCGTTTCCTCGTAAAGTGTATAATAACTTTTCCCACTCACAAAATCGGCCGCCTGCGCAAGGCGAAAAGCCGGCGTAGGCGATACCGCATTTTCTTTAGCCGCAGCGCTTTTATTCGGAGCTCTTCCGCTGAAAAAATAGAGCGCTGCGCATAAAAGTATCATTGCGCCGGTGAATATACCCGCACTAAGCTTCTGCAGAGCCTTTTTGTCCGGTTTTTCACGCATCAATTAAGCTCCTCAAAAGCGTTTTGCGGTAAGTCGTCAAGCCCTTCCTCGTTTGGCCGTCCTGCGCGCTTAAGCGCGTCGCGAAACCATTGCGGAACGGGCGCATAAAACGAAAGTATCTCGTTTTTTAATGGGTGTTTTAAAGTGAGCTTCGCGGCGTGCAGCGCCTGTCCGTCCAGTTTGAGCTTGGGCTTATCGGGGCCGTATACAATATCCCCCGCGACGGGGTGTTTGATATACGCCATATGAACGCGTATCTGATGTGTCCTGCCTGTTTCGAGCGATAATGCCATCAACGTAAACGCACCATAGCGCTCAAGCACGCGCCAATGTGTAATGGCCTCGCGTCCTTCACGCACAACCGCCATGCGCTTGCGGTCAAGCTTATGCCTGCCGATAGGCTCGTTGATTGTACCCGCATCTTCTTTGATATTGCCTTCTACGAGCGCTAAATAACAACGCCTTGCGGTGTGAAGCTTTAGTTGCTCGGAAAGTGAGCGGTGCGCCAAATCGGACTTGGCGATGACGATAAGCCCCGATGTCAGCTTATCGATCCTATGAACGATGCCCGGCCGAAGCTCACCGCCTATGCCGCTTAGGTCTTTTAAACGATACATCAGCGCATTGACCAATGTGCCGCTCTCATTGCCGGGTGCCGGGTGCACCACCATGCCTTTTTCCTTGTTGATTACGGCGATGTCCGCATCCTCATATACGATATCGATTGGTATATCTTCCGGCTGTAATTGCGTAACGCGCGGCGGCGGAAAGGATATCTCCACGCAGTCGCCCGTTTTTAGACGTGTGTTCGCCTTTTGCGGTTTTCCGTTTACAAGTACAAGCCCGTCTGAAATGAGCTTTTGGATGAAAGAGCGCGATTCCTCCGTAGTTTGCGCCGCAAACACGTCGAGCCGCTCCCCGCCCTGTGCGGTACAAGTCAGTGTCTGCTCCGCATCATCTTCTAACATCAGCTCGTCAGTATACTTCAAGGCTCGTCCTCCGCGTTATCGTCCTCATGCACCTGCACATTTGCTTTTTCTTTTTTCGGCTCGTCTTGCAGATACTTTTTGCCCTTATAAAACAAAAGGTCGAAGATCAAAAGTACGGTACCAACAGAAACTGCGCTGTCGGCCACGTTGAACACGGCAAAGTTGATGAGCACAAAGGAGAACATATCGCGTACATAACCAAGTAACACGCGGTCGATAAGGTTCCCCAATGCACCGGCAATGATGAGAGAAAGCGAAATGCGCATGAACGTATGAAGGCCCTTATGCTTCTTAATGAGCCAATAGGCGATGGCGATGCATGCAAGTATCGTGACAACGATAAATAGCCAGCGTGCGTTTTGCAGCATGCCAAACGCCGCACCTCGGTTTTCTACATAAGTGAGGTGAAAAACATCCTTCCAAAGCGGATAGGAATTGCCGGGAAGCGTAGTAAGCCAATTTGCGCAGACCGCCTTGAACACCTGATCGAGCGCTATAAAAAGGGCGATAATGATAATTTCGAGCATGTTTCCTCCAAAGGTTTTTAAGGCATGGTCGTACGTTTCATATCATGAGTATATCACGATTAACCATTTTGGGTATAGAGGTACCATTTATCCGCCGTACGCAAGGTATCCGGCTCGCGCGCACCCGTTACACCGTGGATGGCAGAATCGTACACAATGCTGTTTAGCCGAAAATAGAGCGTGAGAAACGGAAGTTCCTTTACAAATTGCATTTCAAAAGCGCTCGCAGCAGCGCGATACGCTGTTTCATCTGCGGCCAAAAGCATTCCGTTCGCCAAATCGCTCAAATCTGCGCTTACATATTTTCCGTAGTTTCTTGTGCCGTTTGCATCGACAAAGGAAGAAAGTATTCCGTCGCGCGAAAGGTTAAAGCCGCAAAGGGCAAGGTCGAACTCGCCTTCTTTAAGTTTCAAAGTAAAATCGTTATCCGGTTCCGCTATCGAATACGCCGAGGGTATAACCTCCACCTCAATACCAAGCTTAAGAAGCTGCGCGGCGATATCGTTTGCTGCATCCTCGCGCAGATTATCGGCGGTATCGGTGACAAGCAAGGTGAGTTTAAGCTTGTCCAACCGTGAACCGTTTATTTCCAATAAGCCGTCGTCATCCACGTCCTCATAGCCTGCTTC